>NZ_JBSFMM010000080.1:0-46198 GCF_053599555.1 Streptomyces sp. NPDC000941 | reverse complement strand
GCGGTACCCGCCGGGGTGGTCAGGTTCGGTTCGGTACGGGTGGTGAGAAGGAAGTCCGCGGCGCCGGCCTTGGCGCCCTGGATGAACTTCTCGAGTGCCCGGGTGCTGGTGGGGGCAGGGGTGGTGAGGGGGCGTGTGGCGGGGGTGCGGTGGCCGGTGTGTGCGGGGCCCGGGCCAGGGGTCGGGGGCCCGGGGTCGTCGCCTCGTGGCCCGCGCGCTGCGGGCGGGGCGCCGTGCGTCTGGACGGCGGGGCTGGCGCCCCCGGGGCGTGGGGCCGTCGGCGCTCCCCCGGGCGCCGGTGGTCGGGCCCCGGAAGGGCGGGCGGTGCCCGGCGTCCTGCGGTAGGCATCTTGCCGGGGCCGGCATGTGGTGGCCGGGCACGGTGGGCAGGGGCAGGGGCAGGGGCAGGGGCAGGGGGCACGGCGCGGGGGACGGCCCCGGCGGCGGTGCGGGGACAATGGGCGGGTGAGCTACCGCTACCGCGTCCTCGGCGCCACCCAGGCCGTCCGTCCGGACGGCACCGAGGTGCCGCTCGGCGGCGCCCGGCTGCGTGCGCTGCTGGGCGCGCTGGCCGTAGGCGGCGGCCGTCCGGCGTCCATTGGGCAGCTGGCCGCCCAGGTCTGGGGCGAGGACGAAGCGCCGCCCGCCGACGAAGTGGCGGCGGTGCAGGCGCTGGTGGGGCGGTTGCGCCGGGCGCTGGGCAAGGAGGCGGTGGCCTCGGTGCCAGGAGGCTACCGCCTGGTGGCCGAGCCGGACGACATCGATCTGTTCCGCTTCGAGCGGCTGGCGGCGGAGGGCTCCGCCGCGATCGGCGCGGGCGACCCGCGCCTCGCCGCCGCGCTGCTCGACGAGGCGCTGACGCTGTGGCGCGGCCCGCTGCTCGCGGATCTGCCGGGCGCCGCGAGCGGAGCGTCCCCCGCCTCGCGCGGCGGCCCCGCCGCCGTACGCGCCGAACGCCGCCACGCCCAAGCGCGCCGTGACCGCCTGGCGGCCGAGGTGGCGCTGGGCCGGGCAGAGGGCGCCCTGGCGGAACTGGCGGCGCTGGCGGACCAGGAGCCACTGGACGAACCGCTGCAGGCGCTGTGGATCCGCGCACTGCGCGCCACCGGCCGCCGTGCCGAGGCCCTGCAGGCGTACGAGGAAGTCCGCCTCCGGCTCGCCGATCGCCTCGGCGCGGATCCGAGCGGCGAACTGCGCGCCCTGCACGCCGAACTCCTGGCCGAGGACGCGCCCCCGTCGCCTCCGGAAGGTTCGGCGTGGCCTGCCGGGAGCGGCGCCCCTGAGCTTGACGGGCGCCCCGGGCGCGGCAGGCAACACGGGCCGGGGAACCTGCGGCCCCGGCTCACCACCTTTGTCGGGCGCGAGACTGAACTGAGCGGCCTGGTCGACGAGTTGCGCTCCCGGCGGCTGGTCACCCTGATGGGCCCCGGCGGTGTCGGGAAGACCCGGCTGGCCCTGGAGGCCGCCGAGGCGGCGGACGGGGCGTGGCCGGGCGGGGTGTGGGTGGCCGAGCTGGCGCCCGTACGGGGCGGGGAGGCCGTGGCGGAGGCGGTGCTGACCGCCCTCGGGGCGCGCGATACGGCGCTGGGCGGGTCCGGTGCCCGGGAGCTTCGGGCGGCCGAGGGAGCCGCGCTCGGCCCCCTCGCCGAGCTGCTGGAACACTGCGCCCGGCGCCGGATGCTGCTCGTCCTGGACAACTGCGAGCATGTGGTCGGCGCCGCGGCCGAGCTGGTCCAGGCTCTGCTCACCGACTGCCCCGACGTGACCGTACTGGCCACCAGCCGGGAGCCGCTGGGCATGCCGGGCGAGTGGGTACGGCCCGTCGAGCCGCTGCCGCCCGAGGTGGCGCTGCGGCTGTTCGCCGAGCGCGGCGCCGCCGTACGCCCCGGGTTCGGTACGGAGGACGACCGGCCGGCGTGTGAGGAGATCTGCCGTCGGCTCGACGGCCTGCCGCTGGCCATCGAGCTGGCCGCGGCCCGGCTACGGGCGCTGACCCCGCGCCAGATCGCCGACCGCCTGGACAGCCGCTTCCGGCTGCTGACCGGCGGCCACCGGACCGCACTGCCCCGGCAGCGGACGCTGCGGGCGGTGGTGGACTGGTCCTGGGACCTGCTGGACGAGGGTGAGCGGACCGTGCTCCGGCGGCTGGCCGTCTTCGCGGGCGGCTGCGCGCTGGAGGAGGCCGAGGCCGTCTGCGCCGAGCCCACCCGCGCCGGGGGCGCCACCCCCGCTACCCTCGACATCCTGAGTTCTCTTGTCGACAAGTCGCTCGTGCTCGCCGTCCCCGAGGGCCCGGACGGAATGCGTTACCGGCTGCTGGAGACCGTCACCGAGTACGCCGCGCAGCGGCTGGCCGAGTCAGGGGAGCGGGAGGCCGTCGAGCGGCGGCATCTCACCGTCTACCGCGAACTGGTCCGCACCGGCGACCCCCTGCTGCGCGGCCCGGAGCAGGCGCGGTGGCTCGAGCGGTTCGAGGCGGAGCACGACAACGTACGGGCCGCGCTGCGGCGCGCCGTGGAGCTGGGGGAGGAGCAGGAGGGGCTGTGCCTGGCGCTGTCCATGAGCTGGTTCTGGCAGCTGCGCAACCACTACGGGGACGCCCGCGCGTGGGCGTCCGCCGTTGCCGCGCTCGGCCCCGACCCGTTCCTCGCGCCCGTACGGCCCGCCGTGCCGCTGCCCGACCCCTGCACCGCCCAGGCGCCGCCCTGGTCCGAGGAGCAGCTGTGGGAGGCCAGGCGCGGGGTGCGGCTGATGGTCTTCGCGAGCGGCGGAGGGGGCGCCGCCCCGGCGGACGGGGAGGGTGCCCAGGAGTATCTGCGCGGGATCGTCGACGCGTACCGGCCGGGGTTGCCGCAGACCTGCCGCCAGCCGGGCTTCCTCTGGTTCTCCGCCAGGCTGCTCACCGGTCAGTCGGCGAGCCTCGGCGAGACCTTGGACGACGCGGTGCGGGACTGCCGGGAGTTCGGATACGTCTGGGAGCTCGGCCTCGTCCTGCTGCTCCGGGCGAGGCTGCGGTACGGCCACCCGGGCGGCCCGGAGCGATCGGAGGGCGACGCCGACCAGGCGCTGGCCCAGTTCGAGCGGGCCGGCGATCCGTGGGGGATCGCGGAGTCGCTGTCCGTACGTGGCGAGGCGTACGAGTGGCGGGGCCGGTACGAGGAGGCCGCCGCCGACTTCGCGCGGGCCATCGGGATCGCCGCGCGGGGCGGCGCCAAGACCCAGGTCCCGGCGCTCAAGGCCAGGCTGGCGTCCGTACGTCTTGAGACCGCCCGGGACGCGGGGGAGGAGGCCGAGGCCGAGCGGGTGCTGCGGCAGGCGGTGGTGGAGTCGGGCCAGTACGCGGGGGAGGCCCTGGACACGGCGCGGCTGATCCTGGTCCAGCGCCTCGGCCGCACGGGCCGTACCTCCGCCGCGCGGGATCAGCTCGACCAGCTGGAGCAGGCTTTTCCGGCCGCCACCCCGGCGTTTCTCACCGGCATGGTGGCGGGCCTGCACGGCTGGCTGGACTGTCTGGACGGCGCGTACGAGCACGCCCAGGGGCACCTCCGGCGGGCCGTGCGCTCCCTGGAGACCATGGCGTATCTGGTCGCGCCACATCTGGTCGCCGAGCAGTTCATCAGCGCCGCCTGGGCGAAGGCGCACCTGGGCGCGGCGGAGGACGGGGCGCGGCTGCTGGGCGCGTACGACCGCGGGCCCGTGATGGAGGGCTTCTGCTTCCGCTCCTTCTCGGCCGCGGCCGAGGTACGGCAGCGGGCCGAGACGGAGCTGCGCCGGGCGCTGGACGCGACGGCGTACGAGCGGGCCTACGCCGAGGGCGGCGGCCTCCCGGTGGAGGAGGCCGCCACGCTCGTGTGATCGAGCCCAGCCCCGAGTCTGAGCCCGAATCTGAAGGATCTGCCCCGGGGCGTCAGCCGTTCGGCTCCGACTGTGCGTCCGCCAGCCGCTCCCGCGCCTCGGCCAGGTCCTCCTCCGTCGGGGCGTCGTCCTGGGTGAGCTTGAGCCGCCAGTAGCCGGTGAAGTCGACCGACCGCCGGTCGATGCCGCGCTCGTCGAGCAGATGCCGGCGCAGGCTCCGTACCGCTCCCGCCTCACCGGCCAGCCACGCGAACACCGAGCCTGGCGGGAAGTCGGCCGAGCGCACCGCGTCGAGCAGCAGCCCGCGGGATCCGGCGGGGCGTCCGCCGCGGTGCAGCCAGTGCACCTCCAGCTCCACCTCGGCCGCGGTCGTGAAGCGCTGTTCCTCCGCCGCGTCGGCCACCTCGATGTACGCCACCGCGCGGGCGCCCTCGGGCAGCGCCTCGATCAGCGTGCTCATCGCGGGCAGCGCGGACTCGTCACCGGCCAGCAGCGTCCAGTCGGCCGCGCCGAGCGGCACGGGGCGGGCGAAGGCCGCCGACGGGCCGAACATGCCTAGGGTGTCGCCGGCACTGGCCGTCCGCGCCCAGCGCGTCGCCGGGCCCTCCTCCTCACCCTCGTCTCCGTGCAGGACGAAGTCGATGTCCAGCGCTCGGCGCCGCGGGTGGTACGCCCGGATGGTGTAGCTGCGCATCCACGGCCGCTCGTCCTCGGGGATCGCCTGGTATGCCTGGTACCAGCGCATCACATCGCCGTCCGCGCCGGGCTCCGGGAGGCGGGGCGCCGACTGGCTGGCCCTGGGGAAGTACAACTTGACCTGCTGATCGGGCGCGTCGCAGACGAAGTCGGCGAGGTCGTCCCCGCCGAAGGTCACGCGCGCCATGCGCGGGGTGATCCGCTGGACCTCGGTGACCTGGATGAACCGGACCGGCAACGACTGCTGCACCGCATCTCCTGAAGGCTGTAGGGCTGACGGCTGTAGGGCCTTTACCAGGGCGGCACACCCGGTGCGCCGCCCATGCCCTCGACCGTCCCAGCCGCTCCCTACAACCGGTCTACAGCTCGTCTACAGACCCCCGCAGACCCCCGTAACGCCCGTCCCCGTAACCCCCGTCATGAAGGGGCCGTGTCCGGGAGCCCGTACCCGTCCACCAGCGCGCGCCCCGCCCGCGTGGCGCGGGCGGCCACCTCCGCCGCCACCGCACCGGGGTCGCCGAACATCCCGTCCAGCAGCAGGGCGACATAGCCGCGCGCCATCACCGAGAGCGCTTCGAGCAGTTCGACCGCGGTTTTCGCCCCCTGCCCCGGCGGCACCACCTCGAACGCGCTCGGCAGCAGCAGGTCGATGAACTCCCGGGTGCTGTTGCGCAGTTCCGGGTGATGGGCGCGCAGACCGGGGGCGAAGAGCAGCTCGAAGGCGCCCCGGTGGACGGCGGCGGCGCGCACATAGCTGCCGGCGACCATGGCCAGGCGCTCATGGGGCGAGGAGGCCGTGGCCATGGCTTGGAGATGGATGGCCCGCAGCCGGTGCGACACCTCCAGGGCGGCGGCCGCCAACAGCGCGTCGCGGTCGGCGAAGTGGCGGTAGGGCGCCCCGGGGCTCACCCGGGTGCGGCGCGCGGCCTCCGCCACCGAGAAGCCGCGCACCCCTACCTCGTCTACGATCTCCAGCGTCGCCCGGACCAGCGCGGCGGCCAAGTCGCCGTGGTGGTAGGCGCCGCGTTCCCTGCCCCCGCTGCGTGCCATCCGGCTGACCTTATCGGATATCCGTTCGGTTTTCTCCGGCCCCGTCGCGCATGGCCAGGTCACGCATCGCCCGCAGGGCCTCGCGCGATCGCTCGATACGGATCGGCAGATCACGCACCCGCACCCCGGTGGCGTGGTGGAAGGCGTTCGCGATCGCGGCGGCCGAGCCCACGATGCCCAGCTCGCCGATGCCCTTGCCACCGACCGGGTTGAGCCGGCTGTCGCGCTCGTCCAGCCAGTGCACCTCCAGCTTCGGCACATCGGCGTTGGCGGCGATGTGGTAGCCCGCGAAGTCGTGGTTGGCGAAGTCGCCGAACGCCGGGTCCACCTCGCCGACCTCCAGCAGCGCCATGGAGAGCCCCATCGTCATCGCCCCCAGGAACTGCGAGCGGGCCGTCGTGGGGCTGAGGATCCGCCCGGCCGCGAACACCCCCAGCATCCGGTCGACGCGGATCTCCCCGGTGTCCGCGTCCACCCGCACCTGGGCGAACTGCGCGCCGAAGGTGTGGCGCGAGAGGTCCGCCCGCTCCTGGAGGTCCTCGGTGGTGTCGGCCATCACCTCCAGGCCCCCGTTTGGGACGACACCCGCGTAGCCGCGCATCTCCTCCACCAGCGCGCGGCACGCCTTGTGGACGGCCCAGCCCCACGACGACGTGCCCATCGAGCCGCCCGCGAACGGCGCCACGCCCAGCGAGGCCCGGCCGATCTCCAGCCGCAGCCGCGTCAGGGACACCCCGAGCGCGTCCGCCGCCACCTGCGTGAGCGCGGTGCGCGCCCCCGTGCCGATGTCGACCGCGCCGATCCGGACCACAAAGGTGCCGTCCGGCTCGGCGCGCGCGGTGGCCGTGGAGGGCGCGGTGTAGTCGGGGTGGTGCGAGGCGGCCATGCCGGTGCCGACCAGCCAGCGCCCCTCCCGGCGGACCCCCGGCGCCGGATCGCGCCGCTCCCAGCCGAACCGCTCGGCGCCCTCGCGCAGACACTCGACCAGGCTGCGGCTGCTGAACGGCTTGCCGGTGCCCGGGTCCAGCTCCGGTTCGTTGCGGATGCGCAGCTCGATCGGGTCCATGCCCAGCTCGACGGCCAGCTCGTCGATGGCCGACTCCAGCGCGAACATGCCCGGGGTGTGGCCGGGCGCCCGGAACCAGGCGGGCGTCATGATGTCCAGCGGCGCCACCTTCACGGTGGTGCGGACATCCGGCGCCGCGTACATCATCCGCGTCGAGGACACCGTCTGGTCGGCGAACTCCAGCATCCTCGACCGCGGCTGCACCGACTCGTGGTCGATCGCGGTCAGCCGGCCGTCCCGCTCGGCCCCGAGCCGGATCCGCTGGATCGTCGGCGCCCGGTGGGGGACCAGCGCGAACATCTGCTGCCGGGTCAGCGCGATCTTCACCGGCCGCCGTACGACCTGGGCGGCCAGCACCGCCAGAACGGCCGGCGAGCGCGGAATGCCCTTGGACCCGAAGCCGCCGCCGACGTGTTCGGTGACCACCTCCACCACGTCCAGGTCGAGCCCGAACAGCGCGGCCATCAACTGCGCGGCGTAGCGCGGGCCCTGGTTGGAGTCGTGCAGGGTCAGCCGGCCCTCCTGCCAGGAGGCGATGGTGGCATGCGGCTCCATCGGGCTCGGATGCTCCACCGGGGTGGTGTACGTGGCGTCGGTGCGCACCGGGGCGGCCGCCAGGGCGCGCTCCACATCGCCGCGCTCCTGGAACCCGGGTTCGCCGTCGGTCACCCGCTCGGGGACGTACGCCGCCTCGTCGTCCGCGCGCAGCACCACATCGTGCGGCTCGGGCGCATAGCTCAGCCGCACCGCCGCCGCGGCCTCGCGCGCGGACTCCAGGGAGGTGGCCACCACCGCCGCCACGATCTGGCCGTGGTAGGCGACCTCGGGGGACTGGAGCACGAACAGGTCGGCGCTGACCTCCGCGTCCGCGTTCAGCCGCGGGGCGCTGCCGGAGTCGAGGACCGTCAGCACGCCCGGCAGCGCGAGGGCCGCGGACGCGTCCACCTCCGTCACCCGGCCGCGGGCGATCGTCGACTGCACCGGCCAGACATAGGTGATGTCCGGGGTCGGGAACTCATACGAGTACAGCGCCTCCCCGGTGACCTTCTGGGGGCCGTCCACCCGGGTCAGCGGGGCGCCGATCGTCTGCTCGACGGTGGTCATGCGCGGTCCTTCCTCGCCACCAGGTCGCGGATGGCCGCGACGATCAGATCAATGGTCAGGTCGACCTTGAACGCGTTGTCCGGCAGCGGGCGGGCGGCCGCCAGCTCCGCCCGCGCCGCCTCGCGCAGCGTCTCCACATCCGGGCGCCGCCCCC
Source organism: Streptomyces sp. NPDC000941 (assembly GCF_053599555.1). Taxonomy (NCBI): domain Bacteria; kingdom Bacillati; phylum Actinomycetota; class Actinomycetes; order Kitasatosporales; family Streptomycetaceae; genus Streptomyces; species Streptomyces sp. NPDC000941. Next base: position 38,273 of record NZ_JBSFMM010000080.1, on the reverse strand, counting down.
GCAGCAGCTCCTCCGCCGCCCTGGCCCGCCACGGGCGCGGCGCCACACCGCCGAGCGCTACCGCTACGTCCGCGAGCCGGCCCGCCTCGTCCACACTCACCGCCGCGCCGACGCTGACCAGCGCGAAGGCGTAACTGCGGCGGTCGCGCACCTTGCGGTAGACCATCGCCGCGCCCGGCGGCGGCGCCGGCAGCTCCACGGCGGTGATCAGATCGCCGTGCTCCAGCACGGTCTCCCGCTGCGGCGTGTCGCCGGGCAGCACGTACAGCTCCTCCACCGGGACGGTGCGCACGGCGCCGTCCGTCGAGCGCAGCCGCACCACCGCGTCCAGCGCGACCAGCGCGACCGCCATATCGGACGGGTGGCTTGCCACGCAGTGGTCGGAGGTGCCCAGGATCGCGAGGTCGCGGTGCGCGCCCTCGATCGCGGGACAGCCCGAGCCCGGCTCGCGCTTGTTGCAGGGCTTGGTCACGTCCTGGAAGTAGCCGCAGCGGGTGCGCTGCAGCAGATTCCCCGCCACCGTGGCGACCGTGCGCAGTTGCCCCGACGCGCCCGCCAGCAGGGACTGCGACAGCAGCGGGAAGCGCTCCCGTACGCCCGGGTCGCCGGCCAGCTCGCCGTTGCGCACCGCGGCGCCGATCAGCGCCGAGCCGTCGGCGCGGTGCTCGATCCGGTCGTGGTCCAGCCGGGAGACGTCCACGACCAGGCCGGGCCCGGCGACGCCGAGCTTCATCAGGTCCACCAGATTGGTGCCGCCGCCCAGATACACGGCGTCGGGCCGCTCCGCCACCAGCGCGGCCGCCTCGGCGGGGTCGGCGGCGCGTACGTACGCGAACTCCCTCATCGCGCGCCCCCCTCGGCGCCCGCCGCCTCCAGGACCGCTTCCACGATGCCGCCGTACGCGCCGCAGCGGCACAGATTGCCGCTCATCCGCTCGCGGACCTCCTCGTGGTCCAGCGCGCCGACGCCCGCGGTGGCGGTGGTGGCGGTGGCGATGGCGGTGGCGGCGATGTCTTCGGTCACCTGGCTCGGCCAGCCGCGCCGGGCCTCGTCGAGCGCCCCGATGGCCGAGCAGATCTGACCGGGGGTGCAGTAGCCGCACTGCAGCCCGTCGTGGTTGAGGAAGGCGCGCTGCACCGGGTGCAGCTCCGCGCCGTCCGTAAGGTCCGCCACCCCTTCGATCGAGACGATCTCCCGCCCCTCGGCAGCCACCGCGAACATCAGGCAGCTGTTCACCCGCTCGCCGTCCATCAGGACGGTGCAGGCGCCGCACTGCCCGTGGTCACAGCCCTTCTTCGTACCGGTCAGGCCCAGCCGCTCGCGCAGCACATCGAGCAGGGTGGTCCGGTTGTCCACGGTCAGGGCGTGTGCGGCGCCGTTGATGCGCAAGGTGATATCGCTACTTGGAGACGAATGTGAGAGGGTCATACATCCAATGTATCAATCTCTTACATGAGTTGAGGGTATTTCAGACATGCCAGAGGCGGAGATGCCGCGTGTCGCGATGCCGGGCCCTGGGGGATGGGCCGCCGGGACCCCGGGTGGCGAGGCGCCGAGGGTGGTCGAGGAGGCGTACCGGTGGTGGCGGGCGGGCGAGCCCTTCGCCCGCGCCACCGTCGTGGACACCTGGCGCTCCTCACCCCTGCCGCCGGGCACGAGCATGCTGGTCGGGCCGGACGGCTCCGCCGTCGGCAGCGTCTCGGGCGGCTGTGTCGAGGGCGCGGTCTATGAACTGGCCCAGGAGGTCATCGCCTCGGGCACACCGGTGCTCCAGCGCTACGGGGTGAGCGACGACGACGCCTTCGCGGTCGGGCTGACCTGCGGCGGAGTCATCGACATCCACGTGGAGCGGATCGACCCCACCGGATTTCCCGAGTACGGCGAGGTGGCCGAGGCGATCCGGGCCGGGACGCCGGTGGCCGAGGTGAGCTGCGTGGCTGTCGACGGCCCCGACCCCGAGGGCAGGCTGGGCCGCCGCCTGGTGGTCCGGCCCGACGGCACCACCGGGTCGCTCGGCTCCGAGCGGCTGGACGCGGCGGCCGCCCAGGCCGCGCGCGGCATGCTGGCCGGCGGGCGCACCGGCACCCTGCGCCACGGCTACGACGGCCGGCGCCTCGGCCAGGAGCTCACCCTGTTCGTATCCGCCCACGCCGCACCGCCCAGGCTGCTGGTCTTCGGCGCCGTCGACTTCGCCGCGGCACTGGCCCGTATCGGCGGCTTCCTCGGCTACCGCGTCACCGTCTGCGACGCCCGCCCCGTCTTCGCCACCCGGCGCCGCTTCCCCGAGGCGCACGAGGTCGTGACCGACTGGCCGCACCGCTATCTGCGGGCCGCGGCGGAGGCGGGCCGGCTGGACGAGCGGACCGCGGTCTGCGTCCTCACCCATGACCCCAAGTTCGATGTGCCCCTGCTCGAGGTCGCGCTGCGCCTCCCGCTCGGCTACATCGGCGCCATGGGCTCCCGCCGCACCCACGAGGACCGGCTGCGCCGGTTGCGCGAGCGCGGCCTCGGCGAGGCCCGGCTGGCCCGGCTGGCCTCGCCGATCGGCCTCGACCTGGGCGCCCGTACGCCCGAGGAGACCGCGGTCAGCATCGCCGCCGAGATCGTCGCCGACCGCTGGGGCGGCAGCGGCACCCGCCTGACCTCGCGTACCGGATCCATCCATTCCGCGGCCGATGGCTGACATCCGGCGGCCGGTGGCTGAGACGGCCGTACGGAGCGGGGCGGGCCGGGGCCACAATGGGTCCGTTTCCGGAGATGGATGTAAGGGGAATCGAGTCAGCCGTGGAGACCGCGAGAAACACCGAGGAGGAGACCGGCCCGGCACAGGACGGCCGACCCGCCGGGGCGGGCGGGGACCAGCCGAGCGGGGACGGGCCTGACGGGGACGAGCCGGGCGGGAAGGGGGCGGTCGGCGACGCACCGGCAGGGGACGGGCCGGCAGCGGACGGGCCGGCAGGGGACGGGCCGGCAGGGGACGGGCCAGCGGCGGACGGGTCGGCCGGTAGGGGGTGGCGGCGGTGGGTCATGGATATGCGGCCCCTGCGGCACCGTCCGTTCCGCCGCCTGTGGGCGTCCACCTCCATCACCACGATCGGCAGCCAGCTCACCGCGGTGGCCGTGCCCAAGCAGATCTACGACCTCACCGGCTCCTCGGCCTGGGTCGGCTACGCGAGCTTCGCGGGGCTGCTGCCGCTGGTGGTCTTCGCGCTGTGGGGCGGCGCGGTCGCCGACCGGGTGGACCGGCGGACCCTGATGCTGGTCACGGGGGTCGGCATCGCCGTCATCTCGGTGCTGTTCTGGGCGCAGTCTGCCGCCGGGATCCACTCGGTGGCGCTGCTGATGGTGCTGCTCGCCGTCCAGCAGGGCCTGTTCGGCATCAACTTCCCCGCCCGTAGCGCCTCGATAGCCCGGCTCGTCCCCGCCGAGGAGCTGCCCGCCGCGGGCGCCCTGCAGTCCACCGTCGCGCAGACCGGCATGGTGCTGGGGCCGCTGCTGGCGGGGGCGCTGATCCCGCTCATCGGCCTGTCCACGCTGTATCTGATCGACGCCGTCGCGCTGTGCTTCACCCTGTGGGCCGTATGGCGGCTGCCCGCGCTGCCCCCGCTGGACACGGGCGACGAGGCCGACGACGGGAAGGCGCGCGGCAGGCGGCGGGCCGGCGGGCGGGAGGTGGCAGACGGGTTCCGTTACATCGTGGCGCAGCGGGTGCTGCTGCTGTCCTTCCTCGCGGACATCGTCGCGATGGTCTTCGGCATGCCGCGGGCCCTGTTCCCACAGCTGGCGTCGGGCACCTACGCGCCCTGGGGCGAGGGGTTCGCACTCGGGCTGCTGTTCGCCGCGATACCCATCGGGGCGGTGGCCGGCGGGCTGCTGTCGGGGACCTTCTCCCGGGCCCGCCACCACGGGCTGATGGTCAGCGCCGCCGTGGTGGTCTGGGGGCTGGCCATCACCGGGTTCGGGCTGAGCGGCGGACTGTGGTGGGCGGCGGCCTTCCTGGCCGTGGCGGGGGTCGCCGACATGGTCTCCATGGTCTTCCGCGGGGCGATCCTCCAGTCGGCCGCCACCGACGATATGCGCGGCCGGATGCAGGGCATCTTCACGGTCGTGGTGGCCGGCGGGCCGCGCCTGGCCGACCTGCTGCACGGCACGGCCGGCTCGCTGTTCGGCCCCCGGGTGGCGGTGACCGCGGGCGGTCTGCTGGTCGTCGTCATCATGCTCGCCCTGACCGCCGCCGTTCCTTCCTTCCGGCGCTACACCGCCTGAGGACACGCCCCGGCCGGGCCCGTCAGGGACGGGCCCGGCCCTTTCCGTCGGCAGGCGGCTGGTCGGCAGGCGGTCAGATACGGTCGGCCGCGATCAGGAAGTACTGGAAGGAGCCGTCCTTGTAGGAGTTGATGAACGCCTCCTCAATGCCTGTGACCAGTGAGGACGTGGCCCGTAGCACCCAGTAGGGCAGGGTCGCGGGAGTGAGGTCGACGACGGCCTGCGGTACGAGCCGGTTGTCGGCCATGGCGCGCAGATACTCCCGGCGGGAGTGGATGTTGCACTCGAAGTGCGCGTTGATCTGGGAGACCCACTTCGAGGGCTGGCCGTAACGCGGGTTCCAGCAGCCGGTGATGGTCACGTAGCGGCCGCCGACCGCGAGGATGCGGGAGTGCTCGGCGAAGAGGTCGTGCAGGTCGACGTACATGCTCGACTCGTTGTTCCACGAGGCCGCGGCCTGCCCGGTCTCGAAGGGCGTACCGAGCATATTGCAGACACGGGCGTGGACGTGGTCCTCGATGCCGAGTTCGCGGGCGCGCTGGTTGGCGAAGTCGGCCTGCTTGGCCGAGAGCGTGACGCCCTCGACCTTGCATCCGAAGCGCTGGTGGGCCATGACCATCGAGCCGCCGCGGCCGCATCCGGCGTCCACGAGCGTGTCGTCGCGGTCAATGGGGCCGAGGTGGTCCAGGAGGAGTTCGGCCTGCGCCGACTCCAGGCGGTGGAGCTCGGCGATCAGCCTCTTCTCGTATTCGCCGGTGCCGCCGCCGGCGTCGCCGAGGGCGGCGTGGTCGACGCTTCCGATGCCGTAGTGGTGGTGGTAAAGGCCGTCGACATCGCCGAGCCGCAGGTTCACGGGCCTGGCCTCGTGGTCCCAGTAGCGGGCGATGTCCCCCTGGTAGGGCGTCGCCGGGGCGGGGATGAACACGGAGGTTTCGGCAGAGGTGTCGGCAGGGGTGGCGACGGTGGTGAGATCGGCGCTGGTCACGGATGGATCCATTCTTCTTACCAGAAATCGGGCAGGGTGTAGCGATAGGTGTTGGTCTGGTGCCAGTAGTGGTTGCCGTCGACCCATACGGCCACGCCCCGCACAAAGCGCTGCACGCTGGGGACGGGGCAGGTGGCGGCCAGGGCCGCGGCCTCGGCCTCGAAGTCGTGCATGAGCTCGTTGTGGACCTCGACCGCCTTCAGATAGCCCTCGCGGTCGGAGACGCCCTCACGTTCGGCGATCACCACGGGCAGGTTCAGATGCCGGCCGGGGCTCGCGAGTTCCTTGGTGTACGAGTACAGGTCGTTCACGATGGTGGTGGCGTTCCCGGCGAGCGCGATGACCCGCTGCATGGCGGGCTGGGCGTGCAGGTCCGCGGGGAGTTCGTAGCCGCCGACGGTGTCGGTGATGGTGGGGCAGGGGCGGAAGTTGTTGAACTGGCGCATCGCCAGGTACTCCCACACCTCGGGGACGTGGTCCGTCTGGGCCCAGGCGGCCTCGGCGAGGTACCCCATGTGCAGCCGGGCCATGTCGTGCCGGAACCGGTCGGCCTGGGAGGGGCTGGCCGCTTGGAGGAAGTACTCCATGGCGGAGCGGTACGCGCGTCGGGGCGCGTCCGAATGAAGCGACTCCGCCCACCGCGGTTGGTACTCCTCGGTCGTGTGCAGGGGGTCGAGGGCGGTGTGCGCCAGCAGTAGGCGTCCGCCGAGGCCGATGGGCGAACCTCCGTGGTCCTCGCAGTAGCAGTCGTCCACCGCGTTCTCGGCGACCATCAGGCGCGTGGCGAGCATCAGATGGTCGACGGTGGGGGCGTCCGGATGGCAGGCGACCATGTAGCGCCCCACGGAGAAGCCGTCGAACTGGTCCTCCCAGTCCTCGGGGTACAGATCGACCTCGTCCAACGCCCACGTCTTGATCCTGCGGCTGACCTCCTCCACCCGCACGGGGTCGGGCTCCGCCACCGGGTGGTGGTAGAGGCCCGGGACCGGGTTGCCCTCCGCCGGGGTTGCCGGCGGCTTCAGCGGTGTCGGCGGCGGCGGTGGTTCCTCGCGCCGGGCCAGGTGCAGGCTCGCCGTGCCCAGGCCACTGGGGCCGCGCAGGATCCGCTCCAGGACGGTGCTCGGTGCCTTGAAGTGGTCAGCAGCCGTACCCGGACCGGACTGCCGAGACGGCTCCGGCTGTGTTTCCGGGCTGGTGTCAACAGTCATCGGGCGGACTCTCCTTCGTAAGGACGGTGGCCGACATGCGTGCGCGTCACCGGGGGACGCGTCACCGGAAAAGCGGAAAGGAGGGGGCAAACATCAGGGAATCCGTCCAGATCCCGGGGAACAGTAACGGCCGGTGCGTCCAGCGGGCCGTCAGAAGCCGTCGTTATTAACTCGATGCGATGATCTGACACCGCAGAATGTTTGCCCGGGAAGCCGACGGTATTCGGACACGGCCGCGGGTACCGTGATGATCAACAGACGGCCGTGGCCATGCCAACCCCGTGCGAGCCCGTCCGGAACCGCCGAGCGGCCCAGGAGGCTCTACCCAGCATGCCCACCCTGCCTCAGCAGCCGTCGGCGGATCCGCCCGGCCCGCACATGGTCGTCTGCGGCGACGACGCGCTCGCCCACCGCCTCGCCGCCGAACTCAAGGACGTCTACCTGGAGCGGGTGACCGTCGTCATCCCCGCCACGCCCTCCGCCTGGGAGCCACGGCCGGCGCGGACCGCGGTGCCCGGGGCCGGGCGCGGCCGGGCGCGGGCCGCGGCGCTCTTCGGGCGGATGACGGCGGCCGTGGGCCGCCCGTCGCTGGCCCCGCCGGAGCCCGCCGCCGCGCCTTCGGGTGCGGGCATACGGGTCCTGGAGGCGGTCGAGCCGGACGACGAGGTGCTGACCGAGGCCGGGGTGGAACGGGCCGCCGCGCTCGCGCTGGTCTACGACGACGACGAGACCAACATCCACGCCGCGCTGCGCGCCCGCCGCCTCAACCCCCGGCTGCGGCTGGTGATCCGGCTCTACAACCGCAAGCTCGGCGAGCATCTGCGGGAACTGCTCGACCAGGCCGCGGCGGTCGCCGACCCGGGCCTGGACGCGACGGAGCCGGATGCCTCGACCACCGTCCTGTCGGACGCCGACACCGCCGCGCCCGCGCTCGCGGCCACCGCCGTCGCGGGCACCAGCAAGGTGATCCAGGCCGACGGGGTGCTGCTGCGGGCCACCATCCGCACCCCGCGCGGCCGCGACGCCATCGCCGACCCCGGTCTTGCCACCCTCGCCCTGCTCTCCTCGACCACCAACGACCCAGCGGGCCAGGAGGGTTCGGACAGCAGCGGGGCCGAAGGGCCGCGCATGCTGCCCGACGACCAGACCGCGGCCGCCGCGACCGGGCGCCGTACGGTGGTGCTTGAGGCCGTCTCGCACACCGGATCCGCGCTGCCGCGGCGCCGGCTCGGCGGCCGGGGCGTGCCGCTCGGCTCGCTGTTCTCCCGCCGGCTGCGGCGGACCGTCCTGGGGTTCGCCGCGGCGCTGCTGGCCCTCGCCGTCGCGTCCTGGCAGATCACCGGCGAACACCCGCTGCGCGCCGCCTATCTGACGCTGCTTGACATCCTCGGCACCGGCGACCCCGCGCTCGGCCAGCCGCTCGCCCGGCAGATTCTGCAACTGCTGTCCGGACTGGTCGGCCTGATGCTGCTGCCCGTCCTGGTGGCCGCCACACTGGAAGGGCTCGGCACCTTCCGGACCGCGTCCGCCCTGCGCCGGCCGCCGCGCGGGCTGTCCGGCCATGTCGTACTGCTCGGCCTCGGCAAGGTCGGCACCCGAGTGCTGGCCCGGCTGCGGGAGCTGGACATCCCCGTGGTGTGCGTCGAGGAGGACCCCCAGGCGCGTGGCATTCCGCTGGCCCGCCGGCTGCGGGTGCCCACCATCATCGGGGACGTCACGGAGGAGGGCGTGCTGGAGGCCGCCAAGATCGACCGGGCACACGCACTGCTCGCGGTCACCAGCTCGGACACCACCAATCTGGAGGCCGCGCTGTACGCCCGCTCGCTCGAGCCCGGCCTGCGGGTGGCCATGCGGCTGTACGACGACCGCTTCGCCAGAGCCGTCTACCGCACCCTGCGGGCCGCGCACCCACAGGCGCTGACCCGCAGCCGGAGCGTGTCCACGCTGGCGGCCCCGGCCTTCGCGGGCGCCATGATGGGACGTCAGATCCTCGGCGCGGTCCCCGTCGAGCGGCGGGTGCTGCTCTTCGCCGCGGTGCCGGCCGCCGGCCACCCACAACTGGAGGGCCGCACCGTCGCGCAGGCGTTCCGGCCGGGCGCCTGGCGGGTGGTCGCCCTGGACACCGCGGACGCCGGTGGCCGGCTCCGCGATCTGGCCGTGGCGCCCCCTGCCGACGGCAGCGGGCGGCAGCGGGGCCTGGTGTGGGACCTCCCGCCGGACTACGTCCTGCGGCCCCAGGACCGTGTGGTGCTGGCCGCGACCCGCCAGGGCCTGGGTGAACTCCTCGGTCGCGGACCGGTGTCCGGCCGTACGGACGGCCGTACGGATCCCGCCGCGCGCCCCGCCTCCCCGGGCCCGGCCTGAAACAGGGTCCATGGGGGCTCTGGTTCAGGGTGCCTCTGGGGTCAGGACGGGCCTGCCCAGTCCAGCGTGGGGGCGAGAGACCCCTCCAGGGAAGCACCGTGCGCGCCGCGAGCGCCCGCTGCTCCGGGTCCGCCGCCTCGAACGCCCCGCTGCGCTCGGCGAGTTCACCGTAGGTGATGGTGCGGCCGAATCCGACCGTCTGCTGGAGCGTACGCAGCACGGACTGCTGCGCCCCGGACGTCAGCGCCCAGTCGAGCGGCAGGTCCAACTCCCGCCGCCGCCCGGCGAAGTAATCGGCGAAGCGGGCCCCCTTCCCCGCTCAGTCTCGGGGCGCTTCAACGCGCGGGCTTCCCTCGTCGCTGCTCGCTCCTTCGTCACTGCGCGGCTCCTCAGTCCAGCCCGCGCAGCGCCCCGAGACACGCTCACCGGCCACCGCCGCCGCTCTGCGGTCGCCGGATGCCTCGGATATCAGCGGCCCCGCCGGCAACCCGGCCGCGCCCTGCGGGGTGTAGGCCGCCGCGGCCACGCCCCGGTCGGTCACGCCCACCCGCATCCGCCCGGTGGGAAGCGGCGTCTCCACAGTCACCCACATCACGCTCACCCGGCGACCCTACTGGGCACCACCGACACCCGGCCCGGGTGTCGTACGGGCCGGACGCCGTACGCGAGCGGTCGCCGTCAGGCGCCTCGCAGCTGGTTGTGGTCGCCGGTGCCGTTGACGGAGGACGGCGGGCGGGTGGGGCGCTCCAGGATGCCCCGGGCGTCGCTCGGGATCGCCTCGGGAGCCGGGCCGGGCGGTGCGCCCGTGGCCTCGGCCGCACCCTGGTAGGGCTGGGCGGAGCCGTTGATCTTCTCGATCGCCTGCCGCGCCTGCTCACCGGGGGAGCGGGCCGTCAGGGGCGCGGCCGGGGCCGGGGCGGGTGCGGGGAGCTGCTGGCCGCGGTCGTGGGCCGGCTTGGCGTGGGAAGCGTGAGTGGTGTGCGTGGCGTGGACGGCGGAGGTCGGCCGGCCGCGCAGCCGGTGGCTGACGGCCTCGTCGAGGCTCACCGGGCGTTGCAGCTGGGCGGCCAGCCGGCCGGCCTCCTGGCCGAGCCTGGCGATGTCCTCCCAGGACAGATGGAGCACGAGGCGGAGTTCCGCGTCCCCGCCCGGGAGAGCTTGTACGGGAGGGGTGGCCGGCTCGTTCACGATCGGTTCTCCAAGCGTCGGGCAGCTGTTGGGCCGCTGTCGGGTCGGCGTCGTGCGCCGTGCACCGTGCACCGGCGCACGAAGGGTGGTACGTGGCCCGGCTTCTGCCCGTTCAATACCTCCTTGAACGCATCGTTCTTTTTCCTAGGTGTGATCGAATGATCGCTACTATGGCCGGGTTCTGGGAAAACCGATCACGGACGGTGGGGTATGCGGGAACCGGCGCGGGGCAGGCAGGCGCGGATCGTGGGCATCGTGGAGGCCCGCGGGCTGGCGAAGATCACCGATCTGGCCGATGAGCTGGGGGTCTCCGTCGTCACGGTGCGCCGGGACATCGAGGATCTGGCGCGCCGCGGGGAGGTGCGCCGCGGCCACGGGGTGGCGCGTTCGCTGCGGCCGCTGCCCGAGCCGGGCGGGGGCACCGGCGACGCGATCGGCATGGTCGTCCCCGAGCGCAACACCTATCTGACGGAGGCCGTGCAGGGGGCGCGGGAAGCCGCCGAACAGGCCGGTCTGCGGCTCGCGCTGCACATCGCCGCCGACGAGCCGGGCGCGGGCCGCCGCGCGGTCCGCCAGGCGCTGGACGCCGGGGTGCGCGGTCTGCTGCTCGCGCCGCGCTGGCGTACGGCGGCGGAGGCGGTGGCGGACCACGCGTGGCTGTCGGCCCTGGATGTGCCGGTGGTGCTGGTGGAGCGCCGCCCCGAGCGGGGCAGCGCCATCTACGGCCTCGACTCGGTCCGCGCCGACCATGGGCACGGGGTGCATCTGGCCCTGGACCATCTGCTCTCCCTCGGCCACCGGCGGATCGTGCTGGCGGCGCGCGACGACAGCCCCACCGCACGGGTGATCCGCGCCGAGTTCGCCGCTCAGACCGCGGCCCGCGAGATCGCCGAGGGGTGCCGTACGATCCTCAGCTCGCGCACCGCGGGGCCTGATCCGAGCGTCGCCGACGCGCGGGCCGCCGATCTGGCACACGCGCTGCGCGAGACCGGGGCGACGGCGGCGCTGATCCACAGCGACATGGACGCGCTGGTGCTCCTGCAGCGGCTCCAGGAGGCCGGTATCGAGGTGCCGCGGGACTGCGCGGTGGTGGCGTACAACGACGTGGTCGCCGACATGGGGCATATCGCGCTGACCGCGGTGGCCCCGCCGAAGGCGGAGATCGGGCGCGCCGCGCTGGATGTGCTGCGCCGTCAGTTCGACGCGGCGCGCGAGGGTCGGCGGCCCGGTGCCACCCGTCATCTGGAGCTGCTGCCGGCCCTTGTGGTCCGTGAGTCCACGGCGCCCGCGGCGGCCCGCCAGTTCTGATCGTTTGACCGCTTTAGTTTCTTCTGTTCGATGTATTGACGTCTTTTCAGTCAAGCGATCAGGATTCCCCGTGACTCCACCGTTGAATCAGGGGAGGGTCCATGCCTGGCCATAGACGCCCAGGACGCCTGGCAACCCGACGCCGGGCCACGGCCGGAACGACGGCACTGCTCACTCTGCTCGCCCTCGTACTGGCGGGCAGCGCGGGCTGTTCATCAAGTAGCGGTTCCGGCACCGTCGGTGACGGTCCCGTGCGCCTCACCTTCTGGTCGGCGCTGCGCGGCAGCCAGGAGGTCGTCGACGAGTTCAACCGCACCCACACCAAGATCAAGGTCGATTTCCAGCAGGTTCCCTCGGGGGAGCAGGGCGGCTGGGCCAAGCTCAGCAACGCCGCGCGCGCGGGCAATTCCCCCGATGTGGCCACCATCGAATACCCGCAGCTGCCCAGTTTCACCATCGACGGCGTGCCCCGGGACATCACCAAGCTGTTGCCCGACTCGGTACGCAGCAAGATCCTGCCGCAGGCGCTTGACCTCACCACCTTCGAAGGCCGCACCTACGCCGTACCGGTGGACATCGAGCCGATGGTCTTCCTGTACCGCAAGGACATCTTCACCAAGAACCACATCCCGGTGCCCAAGACCTGGGCGGAGTTCGAGAGTTCGGCCCGCAAGCTCAAGAAGGCCGAGCCGCGGTCCCGTATCGCCAGCCTCTTCACCACCGGCGGCACGCTCTACATGGCCGCGTACGCCTGGCAGGCCGGGGCCCAGTGGTACGACACCGCCGATGACACCTGGCGCATCAACATGGACGACGCCCCCACCCGCAAGGTCGCGCGGTACTGGCAGCGGCTGATGGACCAGGACCTGGTACGCGTGGAGCCCGGGTCCAGCCAGCAGTGGCGGGCCCACCTGCGCAGCGGGGAGACCGTCGGCTATCTGGCGGGCGCCTGGGCCGCGGGTTCCATGATGGCGTCCACCCCCGACGGCAAGGGCAAATGGGCCATCGCGCCGGTTCCACAGTGGGACCCGGCCAAGCCGAAGGTGGCGACCCAGGGCGGCTCGACCTTCATGGTCACCAAGGACAGTAACCATCCCAAGGAGGCCATGGAGTTCATCTCCTGGATGGTCACCAGCCCCGACGCCTTGCGCGCCAAGCTTGCCAGCGGTGTCAGCAGCGCCTTCCCGGTCGTGCCGGAGCTGGTCCCGGTCGCCCGCAAGGAGATGGACACCAGCTACTACTCAGGCCAGGACATCTTCGGCCTCTTCCAGCAGCAGGCCGAGCTGATCTCCCCGACCTGGAAGTGGGGGCCGCGGATGGTCTCGACCACCACCTCGGGCGATGACGGGCTCGCGAAGGCCGGTGTCGGCAGCGGCGACATCCTGAAGGCCCTGCGCGACGCCCAGAACAAGACGATGCCCGATCTGAAGAGCCTCGGCCTGTCGGTCACCACCGGCTGAGCCCGCCGCCCCGCCCCCCGCCGCCCCGTTGTCTCACCTCTGGGCTGCTTTTCCCACCCCTGAGCCGCACCTCACCCTGCCTGAGCCGAGGTAACCCGTGAGCACAGTCATGTCCTCGAAACGGAAGGCACCGCCATCGGCGGCCGCCGCCGACCCGCCCCGCAGAACCGGACGACGCCAGCAGCGGATCGCCGCCACCGTGCTGCTGACCCCCTTCACGGCACTGCTCATCTCCGTGTTCCTGATCCCCGTCGGCTATGCCATCTACCTCAGCCTCTTCTCCGAGGACCACGAGGGCCTCGGCTTCGGCGGTGGGCGCACTGTCTTCACCGGGCTGCGCAGCTATCTGTCGGTGCTGCAGGACCCGAGCTTCCTCTCCGGGTTCGGCACCATCGCCCTCTACTGCGTGATCTTCGTACCCCTCGTGGTCATCAGCTCGCTCGCGCTCGCCCTGCTGCTCGACTCGGGCCTCATCCGGCTGCGGCGGACCGCGCAGATGCTGGTCTATCTGCCGCACGCCGTCCCCGGCATCATCGCGGCCGTCGTCTGGCTGTACCTCTACACCCCGGGGCTCAGCCCGGTCATAAAACTCTTCGCCCAGGCCGACATCACCATCGACTTCCTCGGTCTGCACACCGTGCTGCCGTCGATCGTCAACATCGCCCTGTGGAGCGGACTCGGCTACAACATGATCATCTTCTATGCCGCGCTCCAGGCGCTGCCGCGTGAGGTGATCGAGGCGGCGACCATCGACGGCGCCGGGGGCATCCGAACCGCGCTCCAGGTCAAGGTGCCCATCGTGCGCGGCTCCGTCGTCCTGGTGTGCATGTTCTCCCTGATCGGTGCGCTCCAGCTGTTCACCGAACCCATGCTGATGAACCAGGCCACCCCGATGGTCAACTCCCGTTTCACCCCCAACATGTACATCTACGACGCGGCCTTCCGCCGCAACAACTACGGACTCGCCTCCGCGGCCTCCGTGATCCTCCTGATCGTCACCTGCGTGCTGTCGTACGCCGTGACGCGCTGGTCGGGCCGCCGGGAACGGAGAGAGGGATGACCACGACCACACCCACCACCGCAGCCACCGCCGTGAACGCCGCCGGCGGACCGCCGGCCAGACCGCTCGGCAAGCCCTTCGGCCGCTCCAAGCTGACCAGCCGCGGTATCGCCAACGCGGTGGTCCTGATCGCCGCCCTCTACACCATGCTGCCCGCGCTGTGGCTGGTGCTGGCGTCCACCAAGAACGCCGACGCCCTCTTCGGCAGCGACATCTTCTCCCTCGGCGACTTCTCCTTCGCGCGCAACCTCTCCGACCTGTTCTCCATGGACGGCGGGCTCTACGGCGAGTGGTACGTCAACAGCCTGCTGTACGCGGTCGTCGGCGCCCTGGTCGGCTCGCTCATCAGCGTCTCCGCGGGCTACGCCTTCGACAAGTACGAGTTCCGGCACAAGGAGAAGCTGTTCGGCCTCGTCCTCACCGGTGTCATGGTGCCGCCGACCGTACTGGCCCTCCCGCTCTATCTGGTGGCCTCCAACGTCGGCATGGTCAACACCTTCTGGGCGGTCTTCGTCCCGGTCCTCTTCAACCCCTTCGGCGTCTATCTCGCCCGCCTGCTCAGCAGCGGTTATGTGCCGAACGAGGTGCTGGAGGCGTCCCGGATGGACGGCGCGGGCGAGCTCACGACCTACTTCCGGGTCAGCCTGAGGATGCTCGGCCCCGGCTTCGTCACCGTCTTCCTCTTCCAGCTCACCGCCATCTGGAACAATTTCTTCCTCCCCATGGTGATGCTGTCCGACCAGCACCTGTATCCGCTCAGCCTCGGCCTCTACACCTGGAACAGCGCCGCGACCGTCTCGCCCGAGTACTACCCCCTGGTCGTCATCGGCTCGCTGCTCGCCGTCGTACCGCTGATCGCGGCCTTCGTACTGCTCCAGCGCTACTGGAAGTCCGGCCTCACCGCAGGGAGCGTCAAGTGATCCCACCGCACCCCCGTCCGCGCGCCGTCCTCGCCATGGCCTCCAGGACCGCGCAACAGGTGCTCGACGCCGAGGCGCTGGCCCGGCTGGCCCGGCTGACCGATCTCGACCCGGGGCTCGTCCTCGACGACTTCACCACGCCGGCCGCCCAGCACGCCCTCGCCACCGCCGAGCTCCTGGTCACCGGATGGGGCTGCCCGCCCGTCGACCGCCGGGCGCTTACCGCCGCCCCCCGGCTGCGCGCCATCGTGCACACCGCCGGGACCGTGCGCCACCACATCACCGACGCCTGCTGGGAGCGCGGCATCGCGGTCTCCTCGGCCGCCGCGGCCAACGCCGTACCCGTCGCCGAGTACACCCTCGCCATGATCCTCCTCGCCAACAAACGCGTCCTGGACATCGCCCGCGACTACCGTGCCGAACGCCGCCGGATCGACTGGACCGAGCGATACCCCGGCGCGGGCAACTACCGCCGGACCGTCGGCATCCTCAGCGCCTCCGCCATCGGCCGGCGCGTCATCGAACTGCTGCGCCCGCACGACCTCGACGTGCTGCTGTACGACCCGTACGTCACGGCCGAAGAGGCCCGCGAGCTGGGCGCCCGGCTCGTCCCGCCGGCGGACCTGTTCGCTGCCTGCGACGTGGTCAGCGTGCACACCCCGCTGCTGCCCCAGACCCGCGGCCTGGTCAGCCGCGAGCTGCTGGCGGCCATGCCCACCGGCGGCACGCTGATCAACACCGCCCGCGCCCCGATCGTGGACCAGACCGCGCTGACCGACGAGGTGCGGGCCGGACGGCTGTACGCGGTGCTGGACGTCACCGAACCGGAGGTGCTGCCCGCCGACTCGCCACTGCACGTCTGCGACCACGTGCTGATCACACCGCATATCGCCGGGTCGAAGGGCGGTGAGCTCAGACGCCTCGCCGACCTGGCGATCGGCGAGGTCGAGGCGTACGCCCAGGGGCGGCCGTTCGCCCATCCGGTACGCCCGGAGGTCCTGGACCGCTCGGCGTGACGCGCGAGGCGCGTGACGCGTGACCCGTGAGGCGTGACGCGCGAGGCCGGACACCTGACGCCGGACACCTGACGCCGGGCACCTGTCGTCGGACACCTGAAACGCCTGAGGCCGGACACCGGGCCATCCAGCACAGACGCGAGTAGGAGACCCATCCCCGCCATGCCCACCTCCACCCTCTCCAGCACCCCCACCGCGCCGCTCCCCTTCCCGTTCCCCGCCGACGACCGCGCGCTCAGCCCGTACACCGGGCTGACCCGCGCCCACTGGGAGGCCGCCGCCGACGGGATGCTGCGCGCCGCCCTGCGGTACGCCACCCCCGGCCACGGCCTGATCGACCTGCCAGGACCGCCGTCGAAATCCGGAGTGCGCTCCGACGGCCTCGAAGGATTCGCCCGCACCTTCCTGCTCGCCGCCCTGCGCGTCGCGGGCGCAGGCGGAGCCGACCCGCACAGCTTTCTGCCCCGCTACACCGCGGGCATCGAGCGCGGCACCCTCACCCCCGGCCGGGACGACGCCGAGTCCTGGCCGCTGATCGGCCATCACGGCATCCAGGGCCAGCCGATGGTGGAGTCCGCGTCCGTGGCGCTGGCCCTGCGCATGACCGCGCCATGGACCTGGAAGCGGCTGCCCGCCGCCGCCCGGGACCGTACCGAGGAATGGCTGCGCGGCGCGCTGCGGCACACCCCCGCGCCCAACAACTGGTACCTCTTCCCGCTGACCGTCGCTGGCTTCCTGGAGTCGGTCGGGCGCGGCGACGCCGAGACCGCCCGGGCCATCGAGCGCGGCCTCGACCTGCTGGAGGGCTGGTACCGCGGCCAGGGCTGGTACACCGACGGCGACGGGCGGGCCTTCGACCACTACAACGGCTGGGCCCTGCACATGTATCCGCTGCTGCACGCCCACCTCGCCGCCGACCACGCGCTGCTCGACCACCTCGGCCCGCGGCTGCGCGAGTTCCTGGAGGGGTTCTCGCTGCTCTTCGACGCCGACGGCGCCCCCATCCACCACGGCCGCTCCCTCACGTACCGCTTCGCCGCCGGCGCCGCCGTCGCGCTCGGCGCCCTCACCGACCACACCCCGCTGGCCCCGGGCGCCACCCGGCGCCTGCTCAGCGGGGCGCTGCGGCACTTCCTCGACCGTGGCGCGCTCACCGGGGACGGCGTGCTGAGCCTGGGCTGGTACGGGCCCCATGAGGCCACGCTGCAGCGCTACTCGGGACCGGGCTCCCCCTACTGGGCGTCCAAGGGGTTCATCGCCCTGCTGCTCCCGCCCGACCACCCGGTGTGGACCGCCACGGAGGAACCGGCCCCGTCCCAGGGCCGGGACCGGGCGCTGGCGCTGTCCGCGCCCGGCTTCCTGGTGCAGACCACCGGCCGCGACGGGCTGGTGCGGCTGCACAACCACGGCAGTTTCAAGCTACGCCCCTGGGACGCGGAGCGGCCTCCCGGCGACCCGCTGTACGCCCGCCTCGCCTACTCCACCCGCACCGGCCCGACGAGCGCCGCCAACACCCCCGACAACCACATCGGCCTCGAACTGCGCGGGCTGCGCAGCTTCCGGATCCGGATCACCCCGCTGGCCGCGGGCCCCGACTGGCTGGCCTCCTCGCATATCCCCGTCTTCCCCGACGGCGGCCCCGTGCTGCCCGCCGCGCGCATCGACAGCCTGACCCTGGTCCGCGGCCCGCTGGAGCTGCGGGTGCACCGTACGGTGAACGTCCCCGCGGGTACGGCGGTCCACCACAGCGGCTGGGCCGTCGCCGTCCCGCCGGACACCGCCGCCGAACAGGCGGACGGGGCCGGCCCGGCGGGGGAGACCTGCGTGGCGGGGGCCGAGGTCACCGGCCGGCTGCTGCCGCTGCACGGCTGGCAGAGCTCCACGGTGCGCAGGGCCCCGCAGGGCACCGCGTACGGGCCCTGGGCCCTGGTCCCCGAACTCACCGGCACCGTCGGCGAGGAGGCGTCCGGCACCGTCTTCGTCGCGCTCGCCTCGCTCACCGGCGACCCCGACGCTCCGCCCCTGGCCGGGCTCGCCACGGCCGAGGTGAGCGGAACCACCGTCACGGTCCGCTGGGCGGACGGGAGCGGCACCGTGGTGGACTTCGGCGGCGGCCCGGACGGGGACGCGCCGCGGGTGACGGAGCGGACCGCATGACCGGCGCCCCCGCGGCCGCCACCCGCCTGGGCATCTGCTCCGTCACCTTCCGCCAGCTGGACCCGGACCAGGTGATCGCCGCCGTGGCCGGGGCGGGCCTGGAGTGCGTGGAGTGGGGCGCGGACCGCCATGTGCCCGCCGGGGACGAGCGGGCCGCCCGCCGGGTGCGCGAGGCCACCGAGGAGGCGGGCCTCGCGGTCGCGTCGTACGGCTCGTACTACCGCGCCGGGGTCGGCGAACCGAAGGAGTTCGACGCGGTCCTGCGCTCGGCGGTGCTGCTCGGCGCGGCGCGGATACGGATCTGGGCGGGGACCACCGGCACCCGCGAGACCCCGCCCGAGCGGCGCCGGCAGATCGTCGAGGACACCCGGCGCGCCGCCGCGCTCGCGGCCGACGCCGGGGTGGCGCTCGCGTACGAATTCCACCGGAACACCCTCACCGACGGCGCCGACCACGCGCTCGGGCTGCTCGACGAGGTGGGCATGGACAGCATGGACAGGGTTGACAGCTACTGGCAGCCACCCGTCGATCTGCCCGACGCCGAGGCGCTGTCCGGCCTCGACGCGCTGCTCGACCGGGTGGCCGCGGTGCACGCCTTCTCCTGGTGGCCCGGCACCACCCGGCTGCCGCTGTCGGCCCGCGAGGAGATGTGGCGCGCCGCCTTCGAGCGGCTGCGCGCCCACCGGGCCGCGCAGGCAGGCGTATCAGGGCCGCTGGACGTACTGCTGGAGTTCGTGCCCGGGGACGACGAGGGGATCCTGCCGAGGGAGGCGGCGACGCTGCGGGCCCTTGTGGGTGGGTGAGCCTGCGGGGTGCCCCCGGCCGGGCACGGTGTGCCATGACCGGCTCCGACCCGACCGTTGCGTACGCTGACCTGGCCGTCTGACAAGCGGCCGGTTCGACCCAACGGTTCGACAGGAGTACGTCATGGCCAGCTCCGCCCGTGCGGGCCCCGGCGCCGAGGGAGGGAAGCCGGGGCGCCTGCGCACCTGGATGCTCGAGGGCCTGGCCGATATGGCCAGGCAGCAGCCCGGTCCGTACGCCGAGCTGCAACACCCGGGGCGGCCCTGGTGGAAGGTCATGTGTCTGACCGGTGTGGACTACTTCTCCACCCTGGGCTATCAGCCGGGCATCGCCGCCCTGGCGGCGGGCGCGCTCTCCCCGGTGGCCACGCTGGTGCTCGTACTGGTCACCGTCGCGGGCGCGCTGCCGGTGTACCGGCGGGTGGCCGAGGAGAGCCCGCACGGCCAGGGGTCGATCGCGATGCTGGAGCGGCTGCTGTCGTTCTGGCAGGGCAAGCTGTTCGTCCTGGTCCTGCTGGGGTTCGCGGCGACCGACTTCCTGATCACCATCACCCTCTCGGCGGCGGACGCCACCGCCCACCTGATCGAGAACCCCAACGTCGGCGGCGCCCTGCGCGGCCACGAGGTGGCCGTCACGCTGGTGCTGATCGCCCTGCTCGGGGCCGTGTTCCTCAAGGGCTTCACGGAGGCCATCGGCATCGCGGTGGTGCTGGTCGGCATCTATCTGACGCTGAATCTGGTCGTCGTGGTGGTGGGCCTGCAACGTGTGATCGTCGAACCGCATGTGGTCTCGGACTGGACCACGGCGCTGACCACCGAACACGGCAACCCGCTGCTGATGATCGGGATCGCGCTGCTCGTCTTCCCCAAGCTGGCGCTGGGCCTGTCCGGCTTCGAGACCGGTGTGGCCGTCATGCCGCATGTCGAAGGGGACCCCGGCGACACCGAGGAGCGCCCGGTCGGGCGAGTCCACGGGACCAAGAAGCTGCTGACCACGGCCGCGCTGATCATGAGCGTCTTCCTGATCGCCACCAGCTTCATCACCACCCTGCTGATCCCGCACCGGGAGTTCGAGCCCGGCGGGGCCGCCAACGGCCGCGCCCTCGCCTATCTGGCCCATGAACACCTGGGCAACGGCTTCGGCAGCGTCTACGACGTCTCCACCATCGTCATCCTCTGGTTCGCGGGCGCCTCGGCCATGGCCGGGCTGCTCAACCTGATGCCCCGCTATCTGCCGCGGTACGGCATGGCGCCGCACTGGGCACGCGCGGTGCGGCCCATGGTGCTGGTCTTCACCCTCATCGCGTTCCTGGTGACCTGGATCTTCGACGCCAATGTCGATGCCCAGGGCGGCGCGTACGCCACCGGGGTGCTGGTGCTCATCGCCTCCGCCTCCATCGCCGTCACCATCGCCGCGCGCAAGGCCGGACAGCGCCGTTGGACCGCGGTCTTCGCCACCATCGCGGCGGTCTTCGTGTACACCACGGCGGCGAACGTCGTGGAGCGGCCGGACGGTGTGAAGATCGGCGCCTGCTTCATCGCCGGCATCATCGGGCTGTCCCTGATGTCCCGGGTCGCCCGCGCCTTCGAACTGCGTGTCACCCAGGTGGACCTGGACCCGATGGCCGACCGGTTCGTCCGCGACATCGCCCACCGCACCATCCGCTTCATCGCGAACGAGCCGGACCGCCGCGACGTGGCCGAGTACCGCGACAAGCTCCGCCAGATCCGGTACGACAACGACCTGCCGCCCGAGGAAGACCTGATCTTCGTCGAGGTCACGGTCTCGGACCCGTCGGAGTTCGAGACGGAGTTGCATGTGTGCGGGGAGGTGCTGCACGGCCGCTACCGCGTGCTGACGCTGGTCAGCTCCTCCATTCCCAACGCGCTCGCCGGGATGCTGCTGCACGTACGGGATGTGACGGACCAGCGGCCGCATATCTACTTCGAGTGGACCGAGGGCAACCCCCTCGCCAACTTCCTGCGGTTCTTCCTCTTCGGGCAGGGGGAGGTCGCGCCCGTCACCCGCGAGGTGCTGCGCGAGGCCGAGCCGGACCGCGCCCGGCGCCCGCATGTGCACGTGGGCTGAGCGGCCACGGGTCCGCGCGTATCAGTGGCGGGGCGGCAGCCGGTGCAACTCCACATCGGTCAGCCGCCCCGCCGACACCTCGGCTGTCATATAGGTGCAGTGGGGCTGACGGCGCCGGTCGGTCGGGGAGCCGGGGTTCAGCAGCCGCAACCGCTCGTCGGCCATCGAGTCCCACGGGATGTGGCTGTGGCCGAACACCAGCACATCCAACTCGGGGAAGCGCGCGGCGCAGCGTGCTTCCCGCCCCCGCGCCACCCCGGTCTCGTGTACGACCCCGAAGCGCACGCCGCCCAGCTCCGCGTACGCCACTTCCGGTAGCCGCGCCCGCAGCGGCGGGCCGTCGTTGTTGCCGTACACCCCGATCAGCCGCCGGGAGCGGGCCTCGAGCAGATCGAGGGTGGCGGTGTCGACCCAGTCCCCGGCGTGGATCACCACGTCGGCGCGCGCCACCTGCGTCAGCAGCTCCTCGGGGAGTTGCTTGGCGCGCAGCGGGACATGGGTGTCGGACATCAGCAGCAACCGCATCCGGCGACCGTACCGCGCGGGCCCGCCGTGGAATGCCCGCGATCGGGAGCGGGAAGGAGAGTCGCATGAAATAGTGTGCCAAGCGGACCGGATCGGGTCCGGAGAGGCGGACGGTGATGGCGGGGAACGGAGCGGACAGCCGGTATCCGCGGCCGGTGGTGTCGGACGCCGAGGCGGAGTGGGTGTGGCGGCTGTTGTCGGTGCAGGCGATGGAGCAGGGCACCCGGCCGGAGACGGTGCGGCTGGCCGTGGTGGTCGGTCTTGCCCGGGCCACCGGCGCCCGGTACGGGGACCTGCTGCGCTGCACCACCGACGCGCTGGACCTGGACGCGGGCTCGGTGACCATCGAGCACGGCAAGCACCGCGTCCCGCGCCGGCACGGCCTGGATCCGGGCACGGTCATGGTGGTGCGGCGGTGGCTGCGGGTGCGTCAGGAGCTGTGCGCGGAGCTGGAGGGGACGGTGCCGAGGGCGTTGCTGCTGACGGTGCACCACACCCATGACAACGGGATCACCGTCGCCGCCGGGCTGCCCATCACCCGCCAGGGCCTGGTGCTCTCCTGGCGCCGCTTCGTCCACCGTACGAACGCGACCTACGCCGCCCGGCGCCCCCCGCTGCCCACCCGTTTCGAACAGCTGCGCCGCGTCTGGTCCACGGGCTGAGCCGCAGGCGTACGCTGCCGCGGGCGCCGGGCCGTCGCGCGCCGAGCGTCACCTGTCACTGTCGGCCGAAGAACTCCACCTCGGCGATGGCCACCCGGCGGTCGGACCGGACCCCGTACGCGCCGCCGACCGTCAGCCGCACCCGAGTGACCTCCGTCCCTGTGACGTCGAAGGTCTGCTGGCCGGGCTTGTCGTTCAGCTTCAGGGTCTTGGTGCTGCGCTTCCCCTCGGAGGAGACCAGCGTGACGGTGAGCTCCGAGGGCCGCGCCTGGGTCAGGAACTCTGCCTCCTTCGCCGAGCTCCCGGAGGTGATCAGCAGCTTCCGCAGCCGCACCGGCTGGTCGAAGTCGGCCTCCAGATACTGGCCGTCGGCGGGGCCGCCGGTGGCGGGCGCCCAGTACTTGTTGTTGTAGCCGTCGAAGGCCGCATGGGCCGTATGCCCGGGTGCCTGGCTGGAGCCGCGGAACTGATCGGCGTGCAGCGGTTTGGGATCGCTGGTCCGGTCCTGGGTGAAGGTGAACAGCTCGGAGAGCTGCCCGCGGCCGAACCAGGCCGCCGCGGCCAGCACGAGCAGCACGACCGGCAGCATCAGCCGGGGCCGCGGCCGGTTCCTGAGCCGCGGCCGGTCCCCGGCCGTCAGCGGGCGCTCGGCCCCGCGCCGGAAGATCCGCCGCCACCAGGGCAGCGGGCGGTTCGCGGCGGGCGGGGACGCGGGTGCGGACGCGGACGTGACGTCGAGCAGCGCGCCGCAGCGCACACACAGCCTGCGGTCGTACGGGGTCTCCGCCCGGCACCGTGGGCAGGGGCGGCCCGGCCGGCGCGGTGCGACATCCGGGCGGGGCGGCACCGGAGGCGTGGCGGGCGTGGCCGGAGCGGCCGGAGCGGCCGGGGACTCCGGACGGTGGTGGTCCGGGCTCGCGTCGGGCGGGCCGTCCAGCGGGTCGCCGGGGCGCCGAGGGGCAGTGGTCGGCTCCGTCGTCGCCCCCTCCCGCTCCCACTCCAAGAACGCCTGGCACGAGGCACAGAACTGCGCCCCCGCCGCATTGCGATGTCCGCACTCGGGGCAGGTCATGTCGGCCCCGCCTCCTCCGTCGCGGCCACGATCTCCACCCGGTACGGAACGTGCGCCGGAACCTCCGCCGCGACCAGCTTCTCCACCCGCGTCCGGTCGAACCGCTCCGGATCGGGCACCCGCAGCCGTACCAGCACCCACGGCCGGGCCGAACCGGGCAGCGCCGCCCCGGGCTCGGAGGACCACGACGTACCGCCGCTCTCGCTGATCTCCGGCTCGATACCGGTCTCCACCCGGACCGCCGCCGCCAGCCCCTGCCGGGTGCCCCGCTGACGGTGGCGGGTCACGGCGGTGGCCACCACCGCCCGCCGCTGATTGACCGGGCGGTCCTGGTCCACCTCCACCGCCACCCACTGCGCCAGCCAGGCCAGCAAGTCCTCGGGGGCGGTGCGCGGATGCAGATGCGCGGGCAGGTTGTCGAGCGTGAGCAGCACCGGCGCCAGCACCTCGTCCAGAGCGCTCAGGAAGCGTTCGAGGAATTCCTCGCCGTGGTAGACCGCCGGGAGCTGGTGGAGCAGGGGGTGGGCGGTGGGCAGCCCGGGAAGTAGTCCGCGCACTCAGGCCTCCCGCACCCGGAGCTGGTGCTCATAGCTGAACACCAGCGCGTGTCCATCGAGTTCGATCTTGTTGGTCGCCTCGCCCCGCTGCCCCGTCACGGGGTCCGCCGGGAACAGCCGTACGTCCTCGACCAGATCCACCCCGGGCACCTGCTGGAGCACCGCGAACACCTCACCGGAGTGCACCGGCCGTCCGAACGGCCAGCCCTGCCCGTCCGGGCCGCCGGTGAGCGGGTTGAAGTAGCCGTACAGCGCGGTCAGGGCGGCGTCGCGCAGCCGTTCGGCGGCCGTCCCGCGGCTCGGCGATACGGTGGCGACCACCGTGACGCCCTGGTAGTAGGGCGGTTCGACGGACAGCCGGGCCCCGATCGGGCGCCGCTCCTCCAGATGGTCGGCCAGCCTGGCCAAGGTGGCCTGCGGCGGGATCAGGTCCTCGAACCGGATCCGGCCCTGCTCGTCGTCGCCACCCGCGGGCACCACCAGCAGCCGCACCCCGCCCGCCTGTGCCCCGTTCCCGCTCTCGGTCCGGTTTTCACCTGCCGGTATGCAGGCCACCCGGGCGGCGTCCGGCGCGAACTCGCGGGCAAGTTGCTCGTAGTCGTGCGGCACCACGGCCCGGTGCAGGGTGCGCAGCGTCATCGGCCCGCGCACCCGGGCGTCCTCGACGGTCTCGCCGTCCACCCCGCCCAGCGCCGGACGCCGGTTCTCCACCCGCGCCACGTACGGCAGTGAGCTGCGCAGCACCCGCAGCGCGCCGCGCGACACATTGCCGCGCCGCCCGCCGCCGGTGCGGTAGGCGCGTACCCGTACCGGACACCCCTTCGGCGGCACCGCGCCGAACAGCCGCAGGGTGCCATCGGCCTCCCGGACCGCCGGGCCGAAGTCCACCTGGCCGGAGTTGGGGTCCACGGTGATATGCCGGTCGTACGGGGTGGAGTGCGCGAAACTGTCCACGCGGGTCCACTCCAGCCAGCCGGGGCCCTCCGCCACCTCGACCACGAACGGCTCCTCGCCCGCCACCACCGGCACCCTGGCGACCTGGAAACTCTGCCCCGGCACCCCCTCGGACAGCCCGAGGACTTCCTCCACGACCTTCTCGGAGTGTTCGGCTTCCACCGTGCCGCCGATGGTGAACGCGCCGGCCTGACGTACCGTCGGGGACGCCACGTAGGTGGGCTGGTCCGGTGCGGCCTGCAGCAGCCGGCAGCGCAGCCAGCCCGCGGACTGCCGTACCAGCACCGAGCCGGTGTGGGTGGCGGGCATATGCAGGATGACCTCTCCCGCCTTGTTGAACCCGCCGGTGTCGTCCTTCTCCACCTCGCACGCCACCCAGGCGTTGCCGTCCCAGGCCTCCCACAGCAGCGGCGGGCGGCGCGGGTCGACGCCCACCCCGTCCACCCGGCAGTCGAGACGCAGCACCACCGCGCAGCCGGGCACCGGATTGGACAGCCCGATGTACAGGCTGTCCCCTGGGGCGGGGGTCGGGCCGAAGCACGGTACGTCACGGCCGAGCGCCAGCTCCTCCGAGCGGTCGGCGGCGTTGCCGGAGGCCGGCCAGGTGGCGAGGTGGGTCAGCGCGCACGGCAGCACCGAAAGGTCCCGGCTGGTGGTGAAGACCACCGCCTCCTCGGTTTCGGTGCGCACCGTGGCGATCTCCGTACCGGCCCTGACGCGCACCGGCTCCGGCTGCGGGGCGGAGAGCCAGAAGGTGGCGTCGGTGTGCGCGGCGGTCGGCGGGTACAGCCGCACGCCGATCAGGTCGAGGAAGGCGAGGTAGTTCTTGTCCGGCACCCGGTTCAGCCGGTAGACGAGCTGGTCGACCATGGTGGCGAACGCCTCGATCAGGGTGACCCCGGGATCGGAGACGTTGTGGTCGGTCCACTCCGGGCAGCGCTGCTGCACCAGCCGCTTGGCCTCGTCCACGAGGCCCTGGAAGCGCCGGTCGTCCAGGTTGGGGCTGGGGAGTGTCATCCGCCGTCCTCACTGTGCGGGATCACGTAGAACGGGAACACGAGGTTGCGGGGGTCGTTGGCGCCGCGCACCGCGTAGCTGATGTCGATGTACAGCACCCCCTGGTCCGCCTCGTCGAACCGGACGGCGACCTCCGCCACTTCGATGCGTGGCTCCCACCGCTCCAGGGCCAGCCGCACCTCGTAGGCCAGCTGCCCGGCCGTACCGGCGTCGGCGGGCGCGAACACGTAGTCGCCCAGGGCGCAGCCGAACTCCGGACGCATCGGCCGCTCACCGGGGGAGGTGGCGAGGATCAGCCGGATCGACTCCTCGAGCTCGCGCTCGTCCCGGACCAGCGCGATGCTGCCGGTGGCGTCCGTACGGGGCGGGAACGCCCAGCCCGCGCCGATGAACTGCTGGCCCATGCCCGCTCACCCGCCGATCTGTACGCTCGGGCACCCGGCGGTGATGGGGGAGCCGCAGCCCGCCGTATCGCCCACACGGGCCGCGGGCTGCCCGCCGATCAGGACGGTGGCGCTGCCGGGCGGCGCGATCTGGGACTGCGGATGGGCGGCGGGCGCGCTGCACTGGTGCGGGGTGCCCACGGTGGCCGCGGGCCGGCCGCCGATGAGCACGGTGGGCTCGCCGGGCGGGCCGACCACGCCGGGGTGACCGGTGGGATCGCCGACGCGTGCGGCTGCTGGCATCTGTGGTGCCCCCTGACTGTCCTCGTCTGTTCCTGTGTGCGGTGTCCGGTTGCTTTGCTGAGTCGGTCAGTTGATCCGTACCAGGGGCGCGTTGACGGAGAGGGAGTTGCCGCCCTTGATCTCGGTACGGTTGGTGCTGCCCACCGCCACCTGGCCGCCCTGCACCTCCACCGTGCCGCCGGTGGACAGCTTCACCTGGCCGTTGCCGCCGTCCACCGCCACTCCGTTGCGGGCCGTCAGCTTCACCGAGTCGCCGCCCAGTTCGAGCGGGCCCTTGCCGGCCTCCAGCGTCACCCCGCTGCCCGCCTTGATGGAGACCTGCTCCTTGGCCTCGATCTCGACCTTGCCGTCGCTGTGCACCACGATGGTGGTGCCCTGGCGGTCGAGATTGATCTTGAGTTTTCCGTCGCCGGTGACCAGCCGTACCCCCTGCGGGCCGTTCGCGGCGTCGAGCAGTTCCAGCTTGTTGCCGCCGCGCGAGCCGAAGGCGCGTTTGTTCACCGCCCCGCTGGTGGGGTCGACGGCCTCCGCGTCCTGGTCCTGTCCGTTCCCCTGACCCTGGCCCTGGCCCTGGCCCTGGCCCTGGCCCTGTGCCTGGCCGGGGCCGAGACCTTGCGGCTGGCCCTGGCCTCCCTGCCCCCCTTGCCCCGGCTTGTCCTTGCCGTTGTACAGACCGGCGAGCACATACGGCCGGTCCAGATGCCCCTGCTCGAACCCGACCAGCACCTCGTCGCCCACCTCGGGGATGAACGCCTCGCCGCCCGCCGTCCCGCCCGCCTGTGCGGTCCGCGCCCAGTCACTGGCGTATTCGTCCGACAGCCAGGGGAAACGCACCTTGACCCGGCCAAGACCCTCCGGGTCCTTGGTGTCGGTGACCGTGCCGTTGGCCAGTCCCGAACACCGGGCACTGGTGTCCGTACCCCCGCCGGAGCCGCCGCCCGTCAGCCCGAACAGCGAACGCTCCTGCTGCCCGGAGACCGTCACCCAGGTCTCGTAGCCGCGCACCGGGTCGAAGACATGCCGCGAGGAGGTGACCGTATAGCGGCCCTCGAAGGGTTTGCCGACCCCGGCCAGCGTGACCGCGCCGCCCGCCCGTACCTCCGGGTTGCCCCGGATCACCGCCTCCAGTTCGGCGAACGACCCCGCGATGCGCGCCGCCAGCGCCTTGGCCGCCTGGTCCACCTGGGCCTGGCTGCCGTACGGGGCGTCGGAGACCACAAAACTCGCCTCGCCGAAGGGCCGCGCCACTTCCGCCGCTGTCAGGCCCAGGTCCAGCGTCGCCGCCTTCCCTGCGTCGGCCCGCCCGACCAGCGGCTCTTTGGCCCGTACGTCCCAGCCCCGCACCTCCACCGCCGACACCTGCTCGGCGGCGGACACTCCGGCCCGGCAGCGCAGCAGATTGTCGCCCATCTCCAGCACCAGCGGCTCGCGGGCGGCGCGCGCCGACACATCCGGGGCGCCGCCCGCCTCGGTCGGCTTGGCGATGTGCAACTGGCCTTCCGTCACATACGCCTGCGCGCCCGCCTCCTCGGCCAGCGCGCGGATGAACTCCCAGTCGCTGATGTTCGGCTGCGCCACGTGTTCCAGCACCGGGCCCGCGACATCCATCTTCCCCGGGCGCAGCCCGGCCCGCCGGGCGACGCTGGTGCAGATGTCGGACAGTGTCATGTTCTGGTAGCTCCCGACCCGGCGGCCGCGGAAGAGACGGTGCGACTCGTCGAGGCCACGGACCACGGTGAAGGTGCCGGTGTCGTCGATCTCCACCTCCAGCGCGGTGACGTTTCCCGACAGCAGCGGGCGCGGCGACGGACCGC
Organism: Streptomyces sp. NPDC000941; assembly: GCF_053599555.1. Classification (NCBI taxonomy): domain Bacteria; kingdom Bacillati; phylum Actinomycetota; class Actinomycetes; order Kitasatosporales; family Streptomycetaceae; genus Streptomyces; species Streptomyces sp. NPDC000941. Next base: position 10,162 of record NZ_JBSFMM010000080.1, on the reverse strand, counting down.
TGCCCGCCCCGGCCAGCAGCCGTACCTCGGTCCCGATGGTCAGCCCCGCCTGCTCCAGCAGCACCCGGCTGGGGTCGCGGAAGCGCAGCACGAACAGATCAGGCAGGGTACGGCTGTCGTCCACGTACCCCTCGACGAGCGTGTTGGCGAGCGCGGGCGGGAGTGGACGGCCGCCGAACTCCACGACCAGGGACTTCGCCACACTCTGATTGACCATGCCTAGTTCACCGTCCCCCGCCGTGGCCCTGGCCCTGGTCCTGGCCTTGGGCCGTGGTTTCAAGGCGCTCCAGCTCATCGAGGGCGGGGAGCAGCAGCTCACGGCCGTTGGCCAGGCGCATCGGATCGTCGATTCCGTTCGCCTCCGCGATCACCCGCCAGGCGGCCGGATCGCCGTACTCCCGCCAGGCCAGCAGCGGCAGCGTGTCACCGGCGCGCACCCGGTGCACCCGGCGGGCGTGCAGGGCGCCCGACGTCGGATTCTGCCCAGGGGTGTCCCCGGTGATCTCCTCCATCGTCACCTGGCACACCGCCCGGATCGGCACACCGGAGGTGGTGAACAGGGTGTACTTCGCCTGGACTTGGCTCACATAGCCGGGAAACCCGGTCAGCCCGCCCCAGTGGAACACCACCCACGGCGGCGAGGAGCGCTGCTGCTGCCGGGTCTCATTGGTCGGTACGCAGCAGGTGAACAGCTGCTCCACGGAGGTCACGACGCTGGTGTCGTGAGTGTCGCTCGCGTCGAAGAACATCTCGACCGTCAGCTTGCTGGGCTGCGGCCCCTGGTACTCCGGCGGCCCGGCGCTCTTCGCGCCCTTGGCGGGAGTGCGCTTCCACGCCGCGGCCTTGGTCAGGCTCAGCTCCTTGGGGTTGAACTGGAAGTCGATACGTCCGCAGGCGCCGCCCGGGGTCAGCCCGCCGCCGGGTGGCGGGGTGCGCAGCTCCAGATACGCGTGCTCCAGCTTGGGCCGCGCACCGCCGCCCCCCTTGGCACCTTTGGCCGCGGTGGCCCCGCCCGCCGCGCTGAACGCCACGGGTGAACTCATGACTCCAGCTCCATGACATAACCGTGGTGCGCGATCTCAATGGTCTCGATGGCCACCTTGGGGGACTCCGGATTGAACGAGGGCCCGGTCCAGCGCACCGGCACGACCTCCAGCAACCCCCACTGGGCCACCTTGCGGCCGTCGCCCGTACGCGCCTCGATATGCGCGGTCCTGCGGCGGATGCCGGTGGTCATGCTCGCGAACCACTTGGCCACCTTCTCGGTGTCGCGGGTCAGCGGCCGGGACAGCTTGATGTTGGGGTACTTCAGGCGGGTCGGCAGCTGCCAGAGATGGATGTTGTTGCCGCCCTCCTCGCGCTGTTCCAGCACCACTTCACAGCCCAGGCCCTCGCAGGTGTTGAACGAGCCGAGCTCGATACCGTCGACGGTGACGACGAAGCAGACGCTGACTGCCGGGTCATCGGTAACGGCCACGCCGTCTCCCTTCTCTCCGCACTTGTCAGTGCCTGACTTGTCAGTGCCTGGTGTTGATCAGAAAACCGGCTCGCTCGCGCTCCAGCCGCAGCTCCGCCTTGAGCAGTCGGCTCAGCGGCGCGTACAGCGCCCGGACCAGCTCGTCGTCGACCTTTGGCGGCCCGCCGCCCTTGCCGTCGCCGGTGGGGGCCGGAGGGGTGGCGGCTTCGGAGCCTTGTGGCGGTTCGGGGGTGGGTTCGGGTGCGGGTTCGGGCTCGGGTTCGGGGGGTGGGGGCTCGGTGTTCTCGGAGTCGCGCTGGACGGGCGGTGGGAGTGAGAAGACGGTAGAGGCGCCCGCAACCGATGGTGGCGGCGCGGGCGACGGTGGCGCAGAGGGCCTTGACGCCGGGGGCCCTGGTGACGGGGGCCGGAACACCACCGACCCATCGGCCATACGCTGCGCCACGCCCGCGGCGATGGCCACCGCCCCGGCGTCGACCAGCCGTCCGCCCGAGGACTTCGACGGCCCAGCCTGGGGCGGCGTAACACCTGGTACGGAGCGGGAGACCGACGGGGGCGCGGCCGCCGAAGCGACGGACCGCTGAGCCGAGGGCGTTCCTGAAACGCCAACGACCCTGCCCGCCGGGGGGTTGTCGTTCGGGTGGGACCACCGCACCGGTACGACTGGAGGCTCGGCAGCGGCGGACGGGGAACCTCCCGATGGGCCGTCGGCCGGGCCGTCGGCCGAGGGCGGCAGCACCCCAGAGAAGAGGGGCACCGACCGCTGTGCGACCAGAGGCACCACCGGCCCCGCGGCCGGTGCGGGCGGCACCTCCGCCACCGGAGTCCCGGTCGCCGAGGCCCGCTGGATCGGAACCGGCGGCCGATCCGCGACAGGCTGGGGCTGGCGCTGGCGCTGGAGATGGGGCGCGGCAGGTATCGGCACGGGTGACGCGGATGGTGTGGGTGGCGTGGGCGGCACCGGCCCGCTGTCGCCCGTACGGACCTCCAGCGGATCGTCGCCGAGCAGCGGCCTGGACACCTCGGCCTGTTCTGCCTCCGCCTCCGCCGCACCGCCGACGGCATCGTCGGAGTCGTCCAGCGGTACGGCGGCGCCGGTGCTCGCGGCGGGTGTGCGCTGCGCGGTGGGCGGCAGCCCGGCCAGCGGCTCGCCGAGACCGACGGTGTGCGGCCGGGGAGGCGTGGGCGCCGCGGAGCGCCGCTGGACGGCGGGCGGAGTGGTGTCCGTGTCCGGGATGGCCCGCTGTGAGGGCGCGACGGACAGGGCGGGCAGCTGACGTATCCCCATGGCCGGTGGCCGAGCGGAGATCAGCGGCTCCACGACGTCCGAGTCCGCGACCCGCTGCAAGGCCACGGTGCGGGTGCCGGACGGCTGCGCGTCGCCGCCACCGCCACCGCCGCTCCGGGGCAGGTCGAACACGCGACTCACCGTCGGCGTATCAGGCGCGCCGCTGACCGTACCGTCCGGCGTAACGAGCCCGTGCCCCAGGCCGGACGGTGCCTCGGGGCTGACCAGGTGGCCCAGCGGGGTCAGGAAGGACGAGTCCCGCCAGGTGTCCAGGGAGCCGCGGAACCCGCTGGGGTCGGTCACCAACTCCGGCTCGGCGACCGTACGCTGCAGGGCGGGCAGCTCCAGCCACCCGGGCGCGGCGGATGCGACCGGCGCGTCAGGCGCGTCAGGTGTAGGGGGCGCGGTCGGACCGGGCCGGGACCCACCGCGCCGAACCCCACTCCACCAGGACAGCAATCCCATCCGCCCTCACCGCTCACTCAGCCGGGCGATGTGGTTGACATACCGCAGTCGATCAGGGTGTTCGAGGTCGAGGATCTGGTCCAGGGGCCAGTGGAAGTGGTAGGCGAGGTACGCGACTTCCTCGTAGATCCGGTCGGTCGCGTACGTCACGATTCCCCCAGGCGACCACCGCCGGACAGGTCCACCGCGAAGTTCTCGTGGCAGGAGGGGCAGGTGACCGCGGCGCGGGTGTGTCCCTCGGCGTTGATCCTGCGGTAGAAGTCCTGGAGGAAGGCGAGATCGGAGGCGAACAGGTCCTCGACGACGCCCGGGTGGACATCGTCGATCGTGCCCAGGCGTGTGATCACGCGGGAGATGAGCACGACGGACAGATACGCGGAGTTCTCCCGGACCCGGTCGTCCCGCAGCGGAATCAGCTCGTCGCGGGCGGTCGCGAGCCGCATCACACCGCTGCGGTGCACGGTGCCGGACTCGTCGACGTACCCGCGCGGCAGCTCGAAGGCGAACTCGGTCCGCAGCGTCTCACGGCCTTCATCCCGGGTCGTACCGCTACCGGGCTCCTGGCCGGTGCCCTCCTCCTGCCGCGCGGACGGGGCGAACGCGCGCCGCATCAGTCGACTTCCACACTCTCGTAGGTGATCGACAGTTTTTCGGTGAGCACGGAGGTGTCCCCGGCCTTGAGCGTGCTGATCTCCAGCGACTTGGGCCAGGCGTTGATGAGCTTGTAGCGCTTGATCGGCATGCCCTCGTAGTCGTAGACGATGATCGAGCCATTGCGGCGGGCGCTGACCATCTTCCCGAACCGGGAATCCTTGATCCACTGCTCGAAGCTGTTGTCCTCGGTCAGCCCGCGGGTGACGGTGACCTCACCGGCCTTGGGCCGGCCCGGCAGCTTTTTGATGGCGTATTTTCCGTCCGCGGTGTTCTGCTTCAGCTCGATGACGTCCTGTTCCATCTTCAGACCACTGACCTCGGTGATCTGCCGGATGAGAACACTGTCGAATTCCAGTCCGAAGGAATGGCCGACGGAACTGTCAAATTCGGCGAGCGGCATAAGACCTCCTCAGGTCAGTCAGTCAGCCAGTCGTGGTTGGTCACTCGGTCACTCGTCGACCCCGCCGGTCCCGGCGGAGAGCTGGGCGAGCCGGAACACCACGAACTCCGCGGGCTTGACCGGGGCCACTCCCACCTCACAGATGACCTGCCCCGCGTCGATGCTCTCCGGCGGGTTGGTCTCGCGGTCACACTTCACATAGAAGGCCTCGTCCGGGGTCACCCCGAACAGCGCGCCCTTGCGCCACTCATTGACCAGGAACGCGGAGATCGTGCGCCGGACGCGGGCCCATAGGGCGTCGTCGTTCGGCTCGAACACCACCCACTGTGTCCCGGCGAGGATCGACTCCTCGAGGTAGTTGAAGAGCCGCCGCACATTGAGATAGCGCCAGGCCGGATCGTCGGCCAGCGTCCGCGCCCCCCACACCCGGATACCGCGGCCGGGGAAGGCCCGGATGCAGTTCAGGCCGATGGGATTGAGCAGATCGTGCTCGCCTTTGGTGATCTGGGTCTGCAACGCGACCGCCCCGCGCAGCACTTCGTTCGCCGGCGCCTTGTGCACCCCGCGCGAGTCGTCGTTACGGGCCCACACCCCGGCGACATGCCCGCTCGGCGGTACGAACGCATCGCGGCCGACCGCCGGGTCGAAGACCTTGATCCACGGGTAGTACAGGGTGGCGTACTTGGAGGCGAAGCCGGTCGTCTCCTCCCGCCAGGTCTTGATCTGCCGCGGGCTCAGACCGGGCGGGGGATCGAGGATCGCGATCCGGTCGCCCATCGCCTCGCAGTGCGTGATCAGCCCGCGCTGCGCCGAGATCACCGACTCCAGGTCCAGCAGCCCGCGCTGATAGGCGCTCATCAGATCCGGCGCGGCCACCATCGTGATCTCTTCGACCGCCTCCAGGCCGCCGAACCCGGTGCGCTGGTCGGGGTCGCCGACGTACGAGTCCGCCGACAGCGCGTCGGGCACGGCCGCCCCCGGCCCGGTGCCTTGCGCCCCCGCCAGGGTCACCGACTGCGCCTCGGGCCGCGCGGGCGCGGCGCCTTTGCCGGGCTCCTCCAGTCTGATCAGCTGGGACCGGGCCCTGACCTGGGTGGCCACGTTCTCCTTGCTGCGCTTGGTGGTCACGTTCGGATAGGTCTCCGCGACCGCCCCGTCCCGCTTGACCACCAGCGTGAAGACATCCTGCGGCGGGTCCTCCCCCTCGGGGTCGGCCACCTCGACGGTGATCTCCCCGGTGACGCCGGGGAGGGCTCGTACGGTGTAGGGCCCGAGCTGAGCGGTGGTCGCGCCGCCGATCTCCTGAGGCGCACTGGCTTTTCCGTGCTCCGCCTGATCTGCCTGACCGACTCCACCGATGCGTACGACGTAGCAGATGCCGCCGCCGTTGGCGAAGAAGCCGTAGACGGAGGAGGCGAGATAGGTCCCCTCGACGAAGTCACCGAAAACGCTCGTGAACTGGGTCCAGTTGGTGATGAGCGTCGGCTCGTTGAACGGCCCTTTCTGCGCGAACCCGATGAAGGCGGCGACGGAAGTGCCAACTCCTTCTATGGGCCGCGACCCGGATTCCACCTCTTCGACGTAGACACCCGGGGACAGGTATGACGGCATGCCACTCTCCTCGACCGGGGAAACGAAGCGATTCTTCCCGGGCAATGGATCAATGGGAAAGGGCTTTCGGCCGCCCCCGCGTACAGAGCCGAGTGCCCGAAGGGGCAGCAACGCTTCTTTCCCTATCGGGCAGAAAGCTCTGCCCCCACCTTTACCCCGCCGTCAGCGCTCCGGCGCCGGTGCGCCCAGCACCCTGACAGACATGCCGCGGACGCAGTGCCGGCCGACCGGTGACGGGGTGATCCGGTGAAGGGCGCGAAGGCCACAAAGCCTGCTGCGAAGGAAGACCGTGCGACCCCGACGCAGCGCACACCCGAAGCGGCGGCGCCCCCGGAACAAACACCCGGCCTGACCCCAAGCCACCTCCACCGCCTCCAGCGCATGGCGGGCAACGCGGCGGTGTCCCGCCTGGTGGCGCAGCGCTATACGGCCCCGGTGAAGCCCCCGCCGTCGCAGGCGCCTGGCTTCCGCAAGGTCCAGTCGGATGTCGCCGCGAAGAAGCAGAAGCTGTCGCAGCACAACCCGGCGGCGAACGAGTCCCAGTCCGCGCAGGACGCGGCGGTGGCCCCGCCGGACGACAAGGAGGCGCAGGGCAAGGCGGCCAACGCGGAGAAGATGAACGACGCGAAGCCGGGGGAGTTCAACAAGGCGGCGTTCATCGAGGCCGTCAACAAGGCGATCGCGGACCAGGCGCCGAAGAACCTGGACGAGGCGGACAAGTTCTCCGGCTCCGGCAAGGCCGAGAAGATCAAGGGCGAGGTCGACGGCAAGGTCACGGACGGCAAGAACGCGTCGTCGAAGGACATCGAGACCACCACCAAGGCCGCCCCGGACACCTCGCAGGCCAAGGAAAAAGAAGTCACCCCGATGAAGCCGGACCAGCCTCCGGCCAACCCGGGCGCGCCGAACGCCGCCGACGCGACGCCGCAGCAGCAGCCGCCCGAGGTCACGGACTTCTCCGAGGGCCCGAAGAAGACCGACCAGCAGATGGCGGACGCGGAGGTCACCGAGGAGCAGCTGGCCAAGAGCAACGAACCGGAGTTCACCGACGCCCTGGGGGAGAAGAAGAAGGCCGAGCAGCACTCCGCGCAGGCCCCGGCGCAGGCCCGGGGAGCGGAAAAGCAACAACTGACCACCGCCAAGTCGAACGCGGCCGCGGCCGGCACCCAGGCCATGGCCACCCTGACCGCCACCCGCGCGGGCGCGGGCAAGCAGGTCGACGGCGGCAAGGGCGAGACCAAGTCCAAAGACGAGCAGAAGCGGGAACAGGTAACCGCCAAGCTCCAGAAGGTCTTCGACGCCGCCCAGAAGGACGTCGAGGGCATCCTGTCCGGCCTGGACGGCAAGGTCGACAAGCAGTTCGAGGAGGGCGAGAAGAAGGCTCGGGACGCCTTCAACAAAGACCAGAAGCGCCGGATGAAGCAGTACAAGGACAAGCGCTATGGCGGCTTCTGGGGCCCGGCCAAGTGGGCCAAGGACAAGATCGCCGGCATGCCGGAGGAGGCCAACCAGCTCTTCCAGGAGTCCCGCAAGCTCTACGTCAACATGATGCAGGGCGTCATCTCGTCCATCGCCGACACCATCGGCACCGAACTCGGCAAGGCCAAGGCCCGTATCGCCCAGGGTCGCGCGGACATCAAGACCGAGGTCGACAAGCTCCCCGCCGATCTGAAGCAGTACGGCCAGGAGGCGGCCAAGGACTTCGCGGGCAAGTTCGACGACCTGGAATCCGAGGTCAACGACAAATCACAGCAACTGGTCCAGACCCTGGCCCAGAAGTACACCCAGGCCCTCAACGCCGTCGACGAGGAGATCAAAAAACTCCAGGAAGCGAACAAGGGCCTCGTCCAGAAGGCCGTTGACGCCGTCGTCGGCGTCATCAAGACCATCAAGGAGCTCAAGGACCTCCTGATGGGCATCCTGGCCAAGGCCGCCAGCGCCATCATGAAGATCATCAAGGACCCGATCGGCTTCCTGGGCAATCTGGTCCGCGCCGTCGGCGCCGGCCTTCAGCAGTTCATCTCCAACATCGGCACCCACCTCCAAACCGGCCTGGTCTCCTGGCTACTGGGCACCTCGGCCAAGGCGGGCATCGAGATCCCCTCAAAGTTCGACCTCAAGGGCATCATCCAACTCATCGCCTCGCTCCTAGGCCTGACCTGGGCCAACATCCGCGCCCGCATCACCCGCAAGGGCGTCCCCGACCAGGCCATGAGCGCGGCCGAACAGTCCGTCCCCGTAGCCAAGGCCCTCGCCACCGAAGGCCCAGCCGGCGCCGCAAAAGAAATCACCGCCGAGACCGGCGACCTCAAGTCCACCATCCTCGACGACCTGAAGTCCTACCTCATCCCCACCGTCATCATCGCCGGCATCACCTGGATCCTCTCCCTCCTCAACCCCGCCTCGGCCTTCGTCCGCGCGGTCAAGGGGATCATCGACATCGTCTCGTTCATCGTGAACCAGGGCGCCCAGATCGTCGAATTCGTCAACGCCGTCCTCGACGCGGTCATAGCCATCGCCAACGGCGGCTCCGCCGGCGTCCCGAAGATGGTCGAAACCGCCCTGGCCGCCAGCATCCCCCTTCTCATCGGTCTCCTGGCGTCCCTGTTGGGCATCGGCGGCCTGGCCAACAAAATCAAGCAGGTCTTCCAAAAAGTCTCCCGCCCGGTCAACCGAGCCATCGACAAGATCGCCGCCAAGATCGCCCAGATAGGAAAGAGGATCTGGGCCAAGCTCAAGGGGCAGGATAAGAAGGGTGATGAGGCGAAGAACGGTGATGGCAGGGACGGGCAACGCGACATCTTCACCGATGTCGTCCATGACGTCAAGAGCAGTCTCGGGAAATCTCCTTCTGCAGACAAGGCGGCCACTGTCGCAGAGAGTGCCTTCGGTCGTTACCAAAGCCACGGTCTCAAGCTTCTCCAGTTCGCTCCCAAGAAGGAGCGCCCGGGAGAGTTCGAGGTACTGATTCGGGCCTCCCCCCTACGCAGGGCACTTGTCTTCCGAGTCTCTGATCTCCAATTGAGCTTCCCGCGTACCGCCTGCATAGTGCATGTGACGGATCCCAGTGGCGAGCAGGAGAACCTCGGAAAGTTTCTCGTGCAGAGAAAAGCACCGGGCTCGGACGAGGGCGACACGAGCCATCACGCTGAACAGCACATGATCGGAATTCTGCGAAGCAGATATTTCACAGGTGATCGGACCAAGGGGAAGTACAAGCTTCAACTCTCACTGACTCGTCGGCCTTGCCAAGGCTGCGGCCCAGCTCTCGAGGAGTTCAAGAATGAACTGCAAGGCAAGGGGTATGATGTCGACTTCACGATCCGCATCGTGAGCTCGTACGCCGCAGAGGGGGAAGGCATAGCAATCAATGTGCTGAAGTCCCTTAATGACAAGGGGTTCGAGCTGGAGGTACTCGGCTTGGAGAAGATCGTCGCAGAGAAGTTGCTTGGTGATCCAAGGGAAAAGCTCTCGCCCAAGGATGAACAAATTCTGGCCGATGAAAAGAACCGAGTCGATGAGTACCTAGATAAAGCAGGTGCAAAGAAAGGTTCGTAGAGGTGTCGGACGACGAACTTCACAAGCAAAACGAGAGGCGTGTGCTGGAGCGGCTCAGGGAGGCTGGATGGGACATGGCCGAAGGGGCCAGCACTCTCGACTTGGCCTCCCTGTTCTACGACAATGGCCGTATGGTGGCCGAGGTTGAGCACCATTATGAGAGGCAGGAGTTGCTTCTCACGCTGACTTCGCCAGACGGCAGGCAGGTCACCGTGTACCCCGTCTACGGTGACTCCCTGGAAACCACTCTTGACGCCATCGTAGGCTTCCAGGACCGAGTTACCCCGGACAACTTCCAAGAGATGCTCGGTGAACTTGTTGCAGCCTGTCCCGAGGTCTACGTTCAGGAGGGAGAGGACGACGAGCCCCGCCTCTTGGCACGTGAATAGTCCACGCTGGCGTGCTCCATGGCGTTGTTGACCAGCTCGCGAGTAAATCTCAAAACTATGCTTTTTGAGATTCGCCGAAATGGCTGTGTGAACCGCCCCGGTTCAGTGGCCTGTGACGTTCCAGGGATCACTGGCTCGTGGCTGAGCAACGCCCCCGCCGGCTTGTGGCCAGAGGCCTTGATGGTCAGTCCCGACCGCGTGCCCGGGGCGGCGTCCGATGGCTCGGAGCCTAGTACTCCAGCAGGATTTCGCAGTCTGTCCTGCGGGTTTCACCGGGCGGCTGGAGTGTAGCGGGCTGTGGAGTGGTCAGGGGCGGTTTC
>NZ_JBSFMM010000079.1:0-46792 GCF_053599555.1 Streptomyces sp. NPDC000941 | reverse complement strand
CGCCGGGCGGCCGCGAGGCCGCCCTGTGGCCCCGGCCGCCCTGTGGCCCCGGCCGCCCCAGGCACCGCCCGGCTTGCAGTGGACCTCCCACGCGTAGCTGTCCGCGCTCGGCCGCTACGGACACCACGTCAGCGTGCAGGCGCGGCCCGGGGCGGCCGTCGCCGGTCCTGACCCGGCCGCCCCGGGACCGGTCCGCGCGGTTGTCACGCGGTCACCCGTCGCGGCTCCCACCAGGCCCGGTTGTCCCGGTACCAGTCGACGGTCCGGGCCAGCCCGCGCTCGAAGCCGGTGACCGGCCGGTAGCCCAGCTCGCGGCGGAGCTTGCCGCCGTCGATCGCGTACCGCCGGTCATGCCCCTTGCGGTCCGGTACGAACTCCACGCTGTCCCAGTCCTTCCCGCACGCCGTCAGCAGCGTTTCGATGAGTTGACGGTTGGTCAGTTCCACTCCGCCGTCCACGTTGTACACCTCACCGGCCCGGCCCCCGGCCCGCACCAGCTCCACCGCCCGGCAATGGTCCGTCACATGCAGCCAATCCCGCACATTCAGGCCGTCGCCGTACAGCGGCACCCGGCCGCCATCCAGCAGCCGGGTGATGAACAGCGGTATGACCTTCTCCGGGAACTGCCACGGGCCGTAGTTGTTACTGCACCGCGTCACCCGCACATCCAGGCCGTGCGTGCGGAAGTACGCCAGGGCGATCAGATCCGAGGACGCCTTCGACGCCGCATACGGCGAGTTCGGGTCCAGCGCGTCCGCCTCCATCGATGAACCGGTCTCCACCGACCCGTAGACCTCGTCCGTCGACACGTGCACGAACTGCTCCACGCCGTGCCGCAGCGCCGCCTCCAGCAACGTCTGCGTGCCCAGCACATTGGTGCGCACAAACGCTCCCGAGTCGGCGATCGACCGGTCCACATGAGACTCGGCCGCGAAGTGCACCACTTGCCCGGCCTCCGCCATCAACGTGCCCACCAGATCCGCGTCGCAGATGTCGCCCTCGACGAACCTCAGCCGCCGGTCGGCCAGGTCGAGATTCTCCCGCGACCCGGCATAGGTGAGCTTGTCCAACACCGTCACACCGGAGACCCCGGCGCCCGAGAGCTCGCCCTCCAGCAGCATCCGCACATACGCCGAACCGATGAACCCCGCGGCCCCGGTCACCAGAAGGTTCACGCCTCCTCCAGCAGCTTCGCCAGCGCCCGCTCGGGCAGGTACGAGCGGGCCCGGTCCATCACGTACTGACCGTACGGCGAGTGGCCCATCGCGGCCCCCAGCTCGTAACACTCCTCCACTCCGATGAACCCCATGTGCAGGGCGATCTCCTCAAGACAGGCGATCCGCATGCCCTGGTGGCGCTGGACATGCCGGACGAACTCGCCCGCCTCCAGCAGCGTCTCGTGCGTCCCCGTGTCCAGCCAGGTCACCCCGCGCCCCAGCCACACCAGCCGGGCCCGACCCTGCTCCAGATACGCGTGGAGCACATCGGTGATCTCCAGCTCGCCCCGGTCCGACGGCCGCACGCTCGCCGCGATGTCCACCACTTGGCCGTCGAAGAAGTACAGCCCCGGCACGGCCAGGTTCGACCTCGGCTTCTCCGGCTTCTCTTCGATGGACACCAGACGGCCCTCCTGGTCGATCTCGGCCACGCCGTAACGCTCGGGATCCGCCACCTGGTGCCCGAACAGCACGCACCCGTCCAGCTGCCGCACGCTGCGCCGCAGCAGCGACGGCAGGTCCGCGCCGTGGAAGAGGTTGTCGCCCAACACCAGGGCGCAGTCCTCGCCGGCGATGTGGTCGGCGCCCACCAGGAAGGCGTCCGCGATGCCCCGCGGCTCGTCCTGCGCCGCGTACGACAACGACATCCCCAGCGCATTGCCGTCCCCCAGCAACTGCCGGAAGGCCGCCAGCTCCCCGGGGGCGGGTGATGATCAGGACGTCCCGGATCCCCGCGAACATCAGGATGGACAGCGGGTAGTAGATCATGGGCTTGTCGTAGACCGGGGCCAGCTGTTTGGAGCTGACCAGGGTCAGGGGCTGCAGCCGCGTGCCGCTCCCGCCCGCAAGGATGATGCCCTTCATGACGGCACCCCGTCCCGGCTACCGCGCACCGGGACCGGGGGACACCGGCTTGTGTGCGACTGCGATCAGGCACCCGACCTGGGGGGACGCGCCGAACCCGGCCGTCTGGGACGCCTGTGGATGGACCGGCTTCATCGCCTCAAGCACCTCCTCCACCGTCATCCCGTACTCCCGCTCGAAGTCCTTGCGGCACCGCAGGATTCCGTCGATCACCCGGGTGAAGGTGAACTTGGTGTGCTCGGTGACGTCCCTGAGGTCGTCCAGCTCCAGCCCCGCGTCCGCCAGGAGCCCCGGGTAGTCCTCCAGGCTCGCCATCGAGGCCACGTCCCCGACCGTGTCACCGGGCTGCCGGACACTGTCCCCCAGGGGGAAGGTGTCGGTGAGGACGATGCGGCCGCCGGGTTTGAGGACCCGTTTCCACTCCCGCAGCGCGGTGGGCCGGTCCATGTGCACGATCGACTCGAACGCCAGCACCGCGTCGAACGACGCCGCCTCGAACCCCGTGTCCATCGCATCCTTCAGCTGGAACCGCACCCGGTCGGACATCCCCGCCCGCTCCGTCAGTTCCACCGCCTGGTCCACCTGCTGCCCACTGATCGTGATCCCCAGCACCTCAGCACCCGTCGACGCCGCCACCCGCAACGCCGGACTGCCGATCCCACACCCCGCATCCAACACCCGACACCCCACACCCCACACCCACCCCCAATCGCTCCGCCAGCACATCCGTAAACCGATCCGTCGCCTCCTGCGGCGAACTCCGATCCGACGGCCCCTCCCAATAACCGAAGTGGAGGTTGTCGCCCCACGCCATCCGCAACAGCGGCCCCAGCGCGCTGTAGTAGTCGGTCACCTGGTCGCTCGTCGGCGGCGGAGCTGACGGAGACGTCATCGCGTTCCTCCAAGGGGGCTTGACTGGCTGCGGTACGCCATACGTGTGCAGTAAGACCCAGCCACTGACCACCGAAGCCGCGGCAACGGCTGGCTAAAGTCCGAGGTCACAGCGGTCTGCCACGCCCCCGCGGAACCGGCCGCGCCCAGCCGCGAATTCGGCAGCTCCCCGCTCCTTGCGCAACGGCTATACGTGCGTATCATCGACTACACGGCTGTACAGTAAACGACGCGGCCGTGCAGCGAGCAATACGCGTGAGTGGGAGTGCCGCATGAAGGGAGTAGGGGATGGCGCCGCCGGGCGCAAGACCCCGCGCAGGATCGGCAGATCAGCACCCGAGTCGGAGGACCTGACCGCCCGCGCCCGCATCCGGGACGCGGCTCTCAAGCACTTCACCGATTCCGGGTTCGCGAAGGCGACGATCCGTGAGATCGCCCGCACCGCAGGTGTGTCCCCCGGGCTCGTCCGGCACCACTTCGGATCCAAGGAGGACCTCCGGGACGCCTGCGACGCATACGTCCTCCAAGCCCTCCACCGCTTCAACGACCAGGCCCTGGAGCGGGAGCAGCAGCCCGGCGGCGTGGAGCACGAGGTGGCCGACCGCCACACCCTGGACCCCTTCCAGCGCTACCTGCTGAACGCCCTGTGGGACGACTCCTCCGTCGCGGCGCCGATGTTCGACGAAATGGTGAAGATGGTCGACCGATGGCTCGCACGGGCCGACGCCGAGCGGCCGGACGAGCCCCGGGCGGACCGGACGACCCGCGCCGCGCTGATGGTCGCGCAGTCCCTGGGGATCGCCACGTTTCACGAGCACATCTCCCGCACGATGGGCATGGACATCTTCTCCGCGGAGGGCGACCGGACGATCGCCCTGGCCTTGCTCGATATCTACTCCCACCCCCTGGTGAGCCCGGAGTACGCGGCCTCCGCTCAGGAGAACCTGGCCGGCGGCCACACTCCCGGACCCGAGCACCACCTCCCGGACGACCAGCCGCCCGCAGGGGCAGGCGGCACGTCACCCTCCGATGAACACCGAGACGAGAAGACATCCCCCATGACTGAAGGACGCTGCCATGTCTGATGCCATTACGGTGACCGGGCTGGTGAAGCAGTTCGGTCCCACCCGTGCGCTGGACGGACTCGAACTGAGCGTGGCCACCGGCGAGGTCCACGGATTCCTCGGGCCGAACGGCGCGGGCAAGTCGACGACGATCAGGATCCTCCTGGGGCTCATGCGCGCCGATCAGGGTGAGGTTCGGCTGCTCGGCGGCGACCCGTGGGCCGAGGCGACCGAGCTCCACCAGCGGATCGCCTACGTACCCGGCGACGTCACCCTCTGGCCGAGCCTGTCCGGTGGTGAGGTCATCGACTTACTCGGCCGGATGCGCGGTGGCCTGGACAAAACACGGAAGACAGAGCTGCTGGAGCGGTTCCAGCTGGACCCGAAGAAAAAGACGCGCACTTATTCCAAGGGCAACCGGCAAAAGGTCGCGCTGGTGGCGGCCCTCGCCTCCGACGCCGAACTGCTGCTGCTGGACGAGCCGACATCGGGCCTGGACCCGCTGATGGAGGAGGTGTTCCGGCAGTGTGTGATCGAGGCGCGTGACGCGGGCCGTACGGTACTGCTGTCCAGCCACATCCTCTCCGAGGTCGAGGCGCTGTGCGAGCGGGTGAGCATCATCCGCGCCGGGCGGCGGGTGGAGGCCGGCACTCTCGCGGACATGCGGCACCTGACGCGCACCTCCATCGACGCCGTGGTGAAGGAGTCGCCGGCCGGGTTGAAAGGCCTCGTGGGCGTCCACGGACTGCGGGTGGACGGCGGCCGTGTGCGGTGCGAGGTCGACACCGACGAACTGGACGGGGTGCTGGGGCGCCTGACGGCGCTGGGAGTGCGCAGCCTGGTCAGCCAGCCGCCGACGTTGGAGGATCTCTTCCTGCGACACTACGCCACGGACGGCGAGAGCAGCGGTGACAGCGGCCAGGGCGCCGGAGTGGGGGCGGCCCGGTGACTGCTTTGACCGGTACGGGCAGGCTGATCCGGCTGATTCTGCGCCGAGACCGCTGGCTGCTGCTGGTGTGGATGCTGTGGCTGGTTCTGATCGCGTCGAGTCTCTCCACCACGTATCAGGACCAGTACCCGACGGCTGCTGACCGCGCGGAGTACGCGAACACCAGCGGCACCAATCCCACGTTCCTCGCACTGTACGGACCATTGCAGGACTCCGGCGTAGGGGGGATCATCTCCCAACGCCTGGGCGCGGTTCCGATCTTCATCGCGCTGGTGAGCGTGCTGACGGTGATCCGTCATACCCGGACGGAAGAGCAGGCGGGGCGGCGTGAACTGCTCAGCGCCGGCGTCTGCGGACGACACTCCGCCCTGGCCGCGGCCGTGTCGGTGACCATGGTGGCCAACCTCGTGGTCGGTCTGCTGATCGGCGCCACACTGCGTCAGGACCTCCCCGGCTCCGGCTCCCTGATCCTGGGGCTGGGCTTTGCCGCGGTGGGGTGCGTGTTCGCGGCGGTCGGTGCGCTGGCGGCGCAGGTGACGGAAAACGCGGGAACGGCCCGTGGTATCGCCATCGGCAGCCTGGGGGCATTCCTGCTGATCCGGCTCGCGGCGGACGCCAGCGGCGAGGACAGCGGCCTCAACTGGCTGAACTGGCTGTCGCCCCTGGGGTGGCGGACGGAGCTGAGCGCGTTCGCGGAAGACCGGTGGTGGGTGTTGCTGCTGTTCGTGGTGTTCACCGCCGTGGTGTCCGCGGTCGCGGTGACGGTCTCCGCGCGGCGGGACGTCGGTGCCGGCTTGCTGGCGGCCCGCCTCGGTCCGGCCGAGGCCGCTCCGGCGCTGCGTGGCCCGCTGGGTCTGGCATGGCGCCTGCACCGGACGCTGCTCGTCGGCTGGGCGGGCGTGTTCGTGATCCTGGGCGGGGTGTTCGGCGGACTGGCCGAGGGCGTGGGCGATCTGTTGAAGGACAATAAGAACCTTCAGGATGTGTTCGCCCGGATCGGTGGACAGCAGGGGCTCGTCGACTCCTACATCGCGGCCATGATGAGCCTGGTGGGTCTGATCGCCGCCGGTTACGGCGTCCAGGCGGTACTGCGACTGCGCCAGGAGGAAGAGTCCTCCCGCGGAGAGTACCTGCTCGCCTCCGGCGCCGGCCGTATCCCGTGGGTGGCCAGCCACCTGGTGTTCGCCTTGATCGGTCCTGCGGTTGCGCTGGCCCTGGCCGGTGTGTCGGCGGGCGTGGTGCACGGGGCGAACGTCTCGGACGTGGGCGGCCAGCTGCCGTCGATCCTGGGGGCAGCGATGATCCAACTGCCGGCGGTGTGGATCCTGTCCGGTCTGACGCTGGCTCTGTTCGGCCTCCTGCCCCGGCTGACCGCCACGGTGGGATGGGGCGCGCTGGCGCTGTGCTTCGTGCTGGGCCAGTTCGGTCAGGCGCTGGAATTCGACCAGAGTGTGCTGGATGTGTCACCGTTCACGCATATTCCGCGGGTGCCGGGCGGTGATGTGGCGGCAGCCCCGCTGCTGTGGCTGCTGCTGACGGCTGTGCTGCTGACGGCGGCGGGACTGGTCCGCACCCGCGGGCGGGATGTGGGCGCCTAGCGGCGGATGCCGTCCCGCGCAGCCGTACGCTCCAGAGCGGCTGCGCCGGGTACGTGAACCGGCCCGTACCGCGGTTTCTCCCTGTGCCCGCGGCGCGGGCCGGTTCTGCCGGGTCGCCTGCGGCGACCGAAGGCCGATCGATGCAGCACCGGACGATGTCCCGCACCGAGATCGGGATCCGGCAGGCCGATGACCGCGGATCACGATCTCACCGACTTCCCCGTGCTGTACGGACTTCTCGTCCCCGTTGACCACCCGCATCTCGACACCCCGGATCGGGATGCCGACCGAACCGGGTCTGGGCCATCCCGCAGGGAGCAGATCGGTGGCCACGATGTCGCAGTTGCGGGTGAGGTTCGCGTGGGTCACTCGGCGCCCTTCGGCGCACCTTGGTTCCAGAGGGTAGTAGGCGACTTCCCGGGACTTGAGCAAGGGATTCATCGGAACGACGATGCCGCCGGTCCGGAGCACGCCGAAGTACGTAACGTCCGGGCGCATCGCCACCGCGGGCCGTCTCTGGGGTCCGCCGACGGCTCGTCAGCCGATGGGTTCCGGCATGGGGCGCACGTCGTAGGCGAGGCGGATGGTGTCGCCGGTGGCGGGGTCGCCCAGTTCCACGCGCCAGGCGTCGGCGAACTGGTCAACACCCGGGGCCATGGGGATGGTGCCGGAGATGAGGACGGTGCCCGGGGTGAGGGCGTCGCGGGAGCGCAGGACGTCGACCCAGTAGCCGGGGGTGAGGAGTTCGCCGAGGGTGCCGTGCTGGATCTCGGTCTCGGTGCCGTCGTGGGTGACCCAGGCGCGCAGGGTGAGGTCGTCCAGGCGGGATTCGACGTCGGCGAGCCGCCAGGCTCGGCGGGCGAGGACGTCGGGGCCGGCGTTCTTGCTCCATGCCACGCCGTGCACCTCGAGGTCGCGGTCGGTGTGGTCGCAGGCGGCCGTGAGCAGCAGCTCGCCGTCGCCGGCCACGACGAGCGCCCACTCGGCCTCGCCGGAGGTGCGCCGGTGCTGGACCGCGACGCGGTCGATCTGCTGGGCGAGGTAGGGGGCGACGGGGTAGAGGGTCGGGGTCACGGACGGGGTGGGCACGCCGAGCTCGGCGAGTTCGGCGATATGCGCGGCGACGTCGTCCTGGCTGCGCCCGGCGTACCCGGCGTTGAGGACCTGGACGATGTCGATCTCGCGTGTCGATCCGTCCGGCAGTTCGAAGGTCAGCTGAGCCATGAAGGCACTCCCAGAGTTCGGGTGACGGTCCGCGGTGGCGGATTTCTCCGCGGTTAACTTCTCGCGCAGGGCTTGCGCATACGACCTGTATACAAGAAGTATGCCGGAAGGTCGATGTCTCCGAGCAAGGATGGGCACCATGCACGACACCACCAAGGACGATCCGAGGGCGTCCGAGAGGCGCTCCGGCATCCGCCGGGCCTTCGTCGCGAGCCTGACCGGCACAGCCCTGGAGTGGTACGACTTCGCCGTCTACTCCGCCGCGGCGGCCCTGGTCTTCGGCGATCTCTTCTTCCCTTCGGAGGACCCGCTCACCGGCACGCTGCTGGCCTTCTCCACGTACGCGGTCGGCTACCTCTCGCGCCCGCTGGGCGGGGTCGTCTTCGGCCGCCTCGGCGATGTGATCGGCCGCAAGAAGGTGCTGATCGCCACACTGGTCCTGATCGGCGCGGCCACCTTCCTGATCGGAGTCCTGCCCACGTACTCCACGGTCGGGGTCGCCGCCCCGATCGCCCTGGTCGTGCTGCGGTTCGCGCAGGGCGTGGGCGTCGGCGGCGAGTGGGGCGGCGCGGTGCTGCTGTCCAGCGAGTTCGGAGACCCGCGCCGCCGCGGCTTCTATGCCTCGGCCGCGCAGGTGGGCCCGCCGGCGGGCAATCTCCTGGCCAACGGCGTCCTGGCCGCCCTCGGCGCGCTGCTGACCGAGGCGCAGTTCGAGGCATGGGGCTGGCGCGTGGCCTTCCTGCTCTCCGGCGCCCTCGTCGCCTTCGGCCTGTGGATACGGGCGAAGCTGGAGGAGACCCCCGTCTTCAAGGCGATGGAGGCCGAGCAGTCCCGGCCCGAGGCGCCGATCCGCGAGGTCTTCACCACCCAGCCTCGCGCCCTGCTCGCCGCGATCCTCTGCCGCGTCGGCCCCGACGTGCTGTACGCCATGTTCACCGTGTTCGTCCTGACGTACGCCACCGGGGAACTGGGCATGTCGCGCGGTTCCGCCCTCGCGGCCGTCCTCATCGGCTCCTCGCTGCAGGTCTTCCTGATGCCACTGGCCGGTGCCGTCTCCGATCGGATCAACCGTCGCGTGCTGTACGGCTGTGCCGCGGTGGCCGCCGGTGTGTGGCCGTTCCTGTTCTTCCCGATGATCGGCGGCGGCAGCTGGATCCCGCTGGCGCTGGGCGTCGTGGTGGGCCTCGTGATCCACTGCTTCCTGTACGGGCCGCAGGCCGCCTTCATCGCGGAGCAGTTCTCGCCCCGGCTGCGCTACACCGGCTCCTCGCTGGCGTACACCCTGGCCGGCATCATCGGCGGCGCCGTCGCCCCGCTGCTGTTCACCACCCTGCTGAGCGCCTACGGCAGCTGGCTGCCGCTGGCCCTCTACATCGCCGTCGCCGCGGCCGTCTCCCTCGCGGGGGTGTTCCTGGGCCGCGATCCCGAAGCCGCCGTCGACGAGGACGCCCGGCTCGCCACACCGGCCGAGCAGGCCACGGCCGACGCCGTCCGACCCACTGCCGTCTGACCCACTGAGGAGGAAGTATGCGGATCGCACTGAGCCAGCTCACCACCGGCCCGGATCCCGGGAAGAACCTGCGGCTCATCGAGGAATGGGCACAGCGCGCCGCGGACGCCGGAGCCCGTGTCGTCGTCTTCCCCGAGGCCTCGATGGCCTGCTTCGGCACCCCACTGGCACCGCTCGCCGAACCCCTGCACGGACCGTGGGCCGACGGAGTACGGGAGATCGCCCGCTCCACCGGCACCGTCATCGTGGCCGGCATGTTCACCCCGGCGGACGGCGGCAAGGTGGCCAACACCCTGCTGGCCACCGGCCCCGGCGTCGAGACGTCGTACGACAAGATCCACCTCTACGACGCCTTCGGCTACCGAGAGTCCGACACCGTCGCCGCGGGCTCGCGGACCACCGTCATGGATGTGGACGGCGTACGGCTGGGGCTGGCCACCTGCTACGACGTCCGCTTCCCGGAGCTGTTCCGGGCACACGCCGACGCCGGCGCGGCCGCGACACTGCTGGCGGCCTCCTGGGGAGCCGGGCCCGGCAAGCTCGACCAGTGGGAGCTGCTGGTGCGGGCACGGGCCCTGGACGCCACCCTCTGGCTGGCCGCCGTCGGCCAGGCCGACCCCGGCACCGCCCCGGGAGGCGCGCCGACCGGCATCGGGCACAGCCGGATCGTCGGCCCCGACGGAACCGTGCGGCACGCCCTGGACGCTGAACCGGATCTGCTGGTCGCCGACCTCGACATCGACGAGGTCACGGCCGTACGGAAGAACACATCGGTGCTGGCCAACAGGCGGCCGGAGGTATGGCAGTGAGCAAGCCGGAGCTGGAATTCCACCTGCCCGCCGGACCGTGGACCACTACCGCGCAGACCGGTCCGGGCGTACGGGAACGCGTGCTGGCCGACGACCCCGACGGCGGCGGCCGGACCGTGCTGGTCCACTGGGCGCCCGGCACCGACACCTCGGCGCAGGGCGTGACACGCCACGACTTCTGGGAGGAGGTCTACCTCGTCGACGGGGCGCTGCACGACCTGACGCTCGGCGAGACCTTCACCGCGGGCATGTACGCCTGCCGCCCGCCCGGTATGCCGCATGGCCCGTGGACCTCCGAGAACGGGGTCACGATGCTCGTGATCACCTATCCCGACGGACCACCGGCATCCCGGACCACCGGTCAGTAGCCCTCGAGCAGCACCTTGAGCGTCGACTGCAGGTGATGGTCGATCGCGGCGCACGCCTGCCCGGCGTCGCCGGCGGCAAGGGCGTCCACGATGGCCCGGTGTTCCTTCAGCACCGCCTCCTGCCGCCCTTGCTGGTTGAACACGGCCACTACCCCGGCCCGGACCTGGCGGCTGCGCAAGCCGTCGTAGTGCCGGTCGAGCAACGTGTTCCCCACGG
This sequence comes from Streptomyces sp. NPDC000941, assembly GCF_053599555.1. Classification (NCBI taxonomy): domain Bacteria; kingdom Bacillati; phylum Actinomycetota; class Actinomycetes; order Kitasatosporales; family Streptomycetaceae; genus Streptomyces; species Streptomyces sp. NPDC000941. The sequence continues at coordinate 36,081 of NZ_JBSFMM010000079.1, read as the reverse complement.
CCGACACCAGCGCCGCGTGGAACTGGTGGTCCACCGCGATGAACTCCCGGGCCTGGCCGGGGCCGGTGAGTTCATCCTGCCGCTCGAGCAGCGACCGCAGCTCTTGCACCGGTACCCGTCCGGCGGTGACGAGCTGCTGCGCGGCGTATCGCTCCACGATGCCCCGCAGCTCCATCAGCTCCCTGATGTCCCGCCCCGTCAGCGGCGACACCCGGGCGCCCCGCTTGGGCACGAGTTCGACCAGGTCCTCGGCGGCGAGCAGGAGCAGCGCTTCCCGGATGGGAGTGCGGGAGACCCCGATCCGGTCGGCGATCTCCTGCTCGGACAGGAACGCCCCCTGCATGCTGGGATCGGTCAGAACCGTGTCCTTCAGATACGCGTACGCCGTCTCCCGACCGGACGCCACCGCAACCCCCAGAAGCTCGTATACATAGCGTATACAGACGCTACCACGCGCTCTCCTCGAGGCGCCGGACGTCGGCTATCATCTCGCCCGGCCTTCGGCGCCGCCACGGGCCGTGCGGCCGCCTGTCCGCGATCGGGCGCCGAGTGGCCCTGCGCTATCCGGGGCTGCGGCTCTACTACGCGGCGCACGCCCTGCCCAAGTCGTACCCGCCGAACGTCATGGGCGTGAACTTCCGCCGGCAGTACGCCGCCGCGTACGGCGAACACGACCTTTGGAGCAACGACGGCCGCGCGCCGCTGGCCTCTGACGCCCTGCGGGTGCTGGCCACGGCACTCAACGAGGCGCGTCAGGACGCCGGGACGGCGGCATTCGGCCGCGGCACGGTGCAGGCCGCACTGGTGAACGGAGCCGGCGGCACGGCCGGGGTACGGGGCGCGTCGGGGACGCTTGCGTTCGGACGGGACGGCAAGGTCCCCGCGCACAAGCGGCTACTCATCCTGCACGACACAGAGCGCGGGCCGGAGGTGGCATTGGAGTGCGGAGTGCGCGACAACGACGACGAAAGGAAGACATGGGGGCCGGAGAATGAGTTCACCTGCCCCAGGTGACCAGGGCCTGTTCGCGCGCGGTGAGAGGCGGTGCACCCGGAGCGCGTCAGCCTGCTCGCGTCACGGTGTCGCGTCGCACCTTTTGACTGGTTTCACGCTCAGGACGGAAGCGCGCGGCAAAGAGACCTTGCCGCCAACCGTCGCGTTGATCACCACCTGCTGCTCATCGACCAGCATCAGTTCGCCGCAGACCGTGGCGGTAGCCGTCCTCGCCTCCATCGGAGACGCGGAGGGAGCGCTCGTCGTCACCCACGCGACGATGAGCGCCCCGACCACCGAGATCACTCCCACTACACAGCACAAGGATGCCCAGGCCAGTGCTCGTGTCACCCGTGTCACTTCCTGCTCGGTCCAGCGGCGCAGCGCCTGCCCGCCCAGGAGAATCTGGCGCTCGGGAGCTCCGTGCGCTGCCCGTACGGCCAGGAGCGAACCCGCGGTCAACAGCAGAAAGGCAGCCATCAGCAGTCCCGTGGCGGTGTTGCGGGCCCAATCAGGGAGGCCGTTGAGGTCGTCGCGGCCCTTGAGCAGCACCAGGACCGCGAGCAGCGCTGTGAGCCCCGTCAGCCCGGTGCGCCACCCTTCGGCCTGTCTGCGCAGTTCCGGGAGTCTGGTGAACTCCAGCTCACGGGCGAGTTCGGCCCAGCGGCGGTCGGAACGGGTACTCATCGCCGGATCCGCCAACTGGCTCCACACCCGAGGTACGACGTGTCCGGAGGGCACTGCGGATGGGCGTGGCCGCACTCGCACAAGTGCACTTCGGCCACCAATGGATCCGGCCCGTCCTCCGCTCTCCTCGTAGTGCCGCCCCCGAACAGCAGGCTCAGTGCCCCCTTCGATCCGGTTCCCGGTGTCGCCCACGGGAACAGTGTCCTGGTGGGGCCATCGCAGCGGGGGCATGTTCCGGCGACGATCACTCCCTGCCCATCCGGGGCCGGGAGCTGAGTGAACAGGGTGGCGTCGACCTCGCCGAGATCCTCATCGGCATACGGTGTGCTGTGATCGTGCCGGCTGACTCGCGTCATCGCTCCGCTTTCTGCTCGTCGGGTTCTTCTCCCAGTTCGTCGACCCGATCGAACCGGAGCCCGAACATGCCCCGGTACACCTCCAGGCGCCGGCGTACCCACGTCGGTGTCTCACCCATCGCCCGCGCGCAGTGCTCGATGTGGTCGTGGCTCACCGCACCGGTCAGGGCGGGCAGTCTGCCGTCGAGGCCTTCGGAGAGGATCGCAAGGTCCTGCCAGCCGGGCACGACGTCGGGCACGTCGTTGATCGCCGGAGGCGTTTCCCCCAAGCCGATGTACGGGGTGATACGCCGCTGCCAGGTGTGACACACCGACTCACCGAGACGTCCTGCGATGCTGACCAGGTCGAGGGGCATCAGTGGGGACCCGGGTGCGGACACCCGATGAGCCGGGTCGACTGCCACGGCATCGTGTGCGGTGGGCACCTCGTCGGGCAGGGCGGCCTCGGCCGCGGCGGACAGCTCCGGTACGAGCGCACCGAGGGAGCGCAAGGGCGCCAGCGCCTGGTATGCCGCCCGAACCCCGAGGTTGCGGGCACGGGCGTAGCTCACGAGGCGCTGCGCGGTGAGGGGGGTCCAGCGCGGAGTCTCGAACCACTCGTATTCCACGTCCTCATGCGGGCCCTGTTCGACCAGCGCCTCGGTCTCTTGCCGCGTCGGGCTGAACGTTCTGAGCTCTTCAGGCGGGCCTGATGCGACCAGGCTGGTGCCCAGCTCCAGGTTGTCGACTTCCTGGCGTGCGGTGTCCCAGAGGAACGACAGCTTTTGCCGGAGCCGCTCGCTCGCGGTGAACAGCACGGCAGAGGTGGCCGGCACGGGGTAGTCGGCACCCTCCCAGCTGGGGTCTTCCCCGGAGAAGGCATATCTGCTGGGGGTCGGCAGAGTATCCCAGGCCTGTAGCAGGTTGGCCGCGTCCGGGAGATTCACCCCGGCTTCTCTCAACTCATCAGCGAACCACGACGTTTCCTCCCAGGACCAGTCGTCAGAGCGAGCGAACGCGAGGTCACGGAGCGAGATGCCGTCCTCCAGCCGTAGGTCCGCCCCGTGCAGCCACCGTGCGAGGTTGCCCGTCTCGGGTGACGGGACCATGTCTCGTCCAGCCGACCGCCTGGTGTAGCGCCGATGGTGGACCAGTCCGAGGCCCTCCGTCTCACGGGCGAGTACGCGTTCCGCCTCCCATACGGAGATCTCGAATTCCGCGGCCAGCTCGATGGTGGCGGCCCACGGCAGCGCGGGGCGGCTGTCGGGTCCGTGGACGAGGTAACGGCGCACGAGCTGAAATACGTCGGTCGACACGGCATCCCACCGGGCGACCAGGAAGGGGTCGGGCAAGGGGCGGTCCAGCCAGGCGAAATCCGCAATACGCCGTTGTGCTTCGCCCGTATCGAGGCCTGCCGCCGCGGCCACCACCCGTACGTCCCAGGGGTGTGTGGCCGGACGCCAGTGACGCTCCTCCTCCTGGAGGTAGAGCAGCTTGAGCTCGTCGTCGGTGCAGATGTGATCGCGGTGGTGGTGCGGTGCTGGGGGCAGCGGATCTTTCAGGAACGGCGCGTACCGAGTGCAGGCTTTGGCAAGCTCGCCGAGTGGCGTGCGATACATGGCTGAGGCACGGGCGATGCCGGAGAGATCCTGGGGTGCGTGCCGGTAGTAGATCTCTTTGGCGGCCGGCCGCTTGGACAGGCGCTGCCCCTGGACGGAGACGGAGAGGCCGGCCAGCGGAGCGCGTTTAGGGCCCAGGAGCCCGGTCATCACACACCAGTCGGTGAATTCTGGTTTCCAGTCCAGGTCGCCCTGGCCCCGGACGGCCGGTCCCGCCAGCCGCGGATGCACGATGCGCAGGCCCCGCGTCGCGCGGAGCACCTCCGCCACGGTCATCTGGTGCTCGTTGGCCATCAGAACCGCGGTGCGCCAGTCACCCTTGACCTTCTCCGCGATGTCCGACCAGCCCGGGCGCGGCACAGGGTGCCCTGACAGGGACAGGGGCGCCGCTTCCTTCTGGGCTTGGTGATCCGGCCCGAGGACGGCCAGCCGCCAGGGCCGGACCAATGCCGTGACCTTCTCGTCCTCGTGTCGGTTCGGCTGTCTAGCCAAGGAGGAGTCCAGCCTGAACCAGCCGACCTCGTCAAGGTTGACAGACCGCCCGAGGCCGGCCGAAGCGCGCACCCCTTGCCCCTGCCACTCCCGCCACAGGATGCGGGCGATCGAGGGCTCGCGGGATTCCATGTTCCGCAGCCACGCGAGGCTCAATCCGGCTCGAGCGGAGAGCACATGGGCGCCTCGCTGGAACTGCTGCTGCGCCCAGCGAACGTCGTAGCTCTCCAGCTTCTTGCGATTGACGCTCAGTTCACCCGCGTGCGCGCCCGACAGATTGAGAACGTACCCGAAGGTCCGTTTGTCGGTGGCGATCCCGTCGCACACGATCGTCCCGTCGCCCCCAACCCACCACAGGGTGCCCGGCACCGCCTCGACGGCCGACTCGGCGGATGCCGCGTGCCGAGCCTCCCCCGGCTTGAGGAGCCCGGGCAGCCAGACGTCCTCGGTACCGTCTTCGCCGCGTACCTCCAGCCGGAACTCGCTGAGCCGGACCAGGGACCGCAGTACCGTTACGACGGAGTCCTCGGTGAGCGCCCCCGTACGGCGCAGGTGCAGCCGGACGCTCGTACCGCCCTCGGACAGCGCCGCGCTGCCGGGCCCGTCGTCCTCCCGCAGCCGGAAGAGACTGCCGCTGACCGGGATCTCGACACGCAGCGCCTTCTCGGCTGGGCGGCCGTCAGGGCCGACCGGACGGGTCACGATGGTCATCTCGTCGGCGAGCATGAAGTAGCTGAAAACACCGATGCCGAAACGGCTGTTGGGATACAGCCGCAGCGATGGGTCGTGGCGCAGCCACGCGGCCTGCTCCCGGCGGAAAGAGTGCGACTGGTCGAAGCGGCGGCCCGCGCGGGTGAAGGTGTTTTTCAGCTGGTCGGCGGTCATGCCGACGCCGTTGTCCACGCACTCGACGTAACGTCCGCGACTGTCCTCGCCCACCTCGACGCGGATCCGGCCGACCCACTCTCCGGGCTCCCTGCCGAGACCCCGCAGATATCGGACACGCATGTCCCGGTAACGGCAGGCGTCCATGGCGTTCTGGTACAGCTCCCGCAGGGCGAGCTCGGGTTGGCCGTCGTACAGCTTCTCGCCCATCAGTAGGCGGCGGATCTCCGTCTGCGCCAGCGTGAAACGTGCGAGCGGCACGTCGTACGTGTCCGCCCCGCGCTCCCTGTCGGGCCGCAGCCGGTGGTCGGTCAGCCGCGCGGGCAGCCCCCGGAGCAGCGCGGCCTCGTCCTCGGGCAGGTGGCGGGCCGACTCCCGCAGTGCGTACCCGAGGTCGTCGGCGTCCTCGACGACCGAGGCGAGTGCCGCGTGGATCGCCGGATGCGGGCAGAGCGCGTCCAGATGGAGGTACGAGGGCATGGCCCCGTCCTGGTCGAGGTCCCATAACGCGTCCCGCAGCACAGTGATCACCTCACGCGGCACCACCGGATCGGAGACGGCGAGGTGCTCGGCGAGGACCTCCGGCAGGCGCCGGGCGTCGAACGCGAGCAGGCCCGCCAGCCGCAACAGCGCCGCAAGGGGCCGTATCCGCAGCCGCCACGGAGTCCTGCGCACAACGTGACGGTCCGGCAGGGACAGCCGCTGATCGTCCGGCGGGGCGCCGAGGGCGAGGCCCGCGGCGACCGTGCGCAGGGCCGCGGAGAGCGATCCCGCCCGGCCACCGAGCCCCTCGCCCACCGGCGGCGGTGCCACGTCCAGGAGCCGCGCCACAAATCCGTCGGCCAAGACGGCGGGCACGGCCTCCTCGTCGGTCGCGAACCGCTCCGCGATCCACTGGTGCACCAGCCACAGGGTGACGGCGTGCCGGTCATCGGCGGGCTCTGCCACCCACAAATACCAGTCTGTGAGCTTCTCGGCGATCTGAGGGTGGTACTCCGTGATCTGCTCGTAGTGCCGCCGCTGGTCGTCGGCCCCGCTGTCGCGCCGGACAAGCTGCGGTCGGAGCTCGGCGGCCTGGCTCAGCCGCTCGGCCCAGGCCGCCTCATGCAGCAGGACACCGGCGATCAGCGCGGTGACCTCCAGAGCGGACAACTCGACGCCCTTTGCCAGCACCAAGGGGAGCCGGTCGGTCAGCAGCCGTACCGGATAGTCGTCGTCGGCCCACGGATCGGGGAGCCGCTCCTGAGCACGGTGGACATGGCGGGCCGTGTCGGTGGCCAGCGAGGTCAGACAGTCCTGCAGACGGACGACGGCTTCCGCGTCGCACTCCGGCACCCGCTCCCAGAGCGCCGGCGCGCGTACGGCGTCCCGCCAAGCCTCCAGCAGCCGTCGGCCTCTGGCGACCTCGCGCGACTTGGTCCGCGCTGCCAAGTCGGTTCCGTAGTGGACCAGTACCGTCTGCGGCTCGGCCCGCGCACGCAGGGCCAGCTCCCGCGTCTTCCGCTGGGCCGCCTCGTACACCTCCTCCACCGTCCTGGCTTCGGTCAGCGCGTCGAAGGCGTGGGCCAGTGCCCGCGTGAAGAAGCTGCCGGCATCCGCGAACCCACTGGGTTCACCGGGGCCGCAGCCGGTCATCATCGCGAAGCCACTGTGCGGCGGGCCCTTGATGACGTGGCTGCCAAAGGCGACGGCCTGTCCGTCCGCGACCCCACGACAGGCGTCGATCAGCCACAGCACGGTATCGGCGCTGCAGTCGGCCAGGTACCGGCTGATGTCAGCATCCAGGAGGGACTCCCGCACATGTGGCCGCGTCCACGTAGTCGGGTCATTGTCATCACTGTCGTCACCGGCAGGGGCACGGGCATCGGCGGGCACCAGGTAATCGGTGTCGCCGATCCGCACGCCGTGCCCGGTGAAGTAGAGGAGCAGTGTGCTTCCGGCCGACATGCTCTCCGAGAGACGGGTGATGCGTTCAGTGATCTCATTACGGGTGGGGTTGTGCAGCTTCTGCACCGTGTAGCCGCTGTCCCGCAGAGCGGCCTTCATGACACGCAGATCTGCGTCGACTGTAGCCCCCAGCGAGGGCAGGCGATGCTCCGCTCCCGGATTGGCACCCACGCCGATCAGCAGGGCCGTACGACCGTCCTCTTGCATGTCCCCCCTCACCCCAGCCTCCATGCTTTCACCCGGTCTTGCAGCAAGGGAGACGATTGTGCAGGTTGCCAGGGATCGGTGGGCGCCACCGATCGGATGCCACGGTCGTGTTCGTTCCGGGCTTTCTTGACAGCGAACCTGGTCGTACGAGGCGACGGGCGCGCGGGACCCGTCCCGGACACCCGCGTATAGAACGACCCCATGACCACATCGGATTCATCGGCCCGCCGCCGCAGGGCCAGACTGACCGCGGCGCGCGGCCCGGCGGGGACCGTCTGCGCCCTGGCCCTCGCTGCCGCGCTGACCGGCTGCGGCTCCGACTCGGACGGCGACGCGGGGGCGCCCGCACCCGCCCCCTCGCGTTCGGTCGAACCGTCGCCCACCTCGCCAACGCCCACGAAGCCCTCCCCATCGCCGTCGCCGACCGCGGTGAAGCCGATGAAGCTGTCAACCCCGGCCGAGCTGCGGGCATGTGCGGACGGAAGCTGCACGGTCGTCGTGACGAAGGGCACCGAGATCCCGCGCGCCGCCGGCCTTCGGGCGGGACCGTTCACGGTGAGCGCCGTCGGTGCCGAGGGCGTGGACCTGAGCTCGGTCGACGCGAGCGGATTCACCTCCAACCTGCTCGGGCAACGCCCCGACCAGGGCGGGCCCTCCACCGTCAACGAGCTGTCGATCGCCGTTCTCGCCATCGCGGGGGACACCGCGAAGCTACGGCTCTTCCCGGCGGAGTAGAACGGGTGTCGGGGGGCTGAGCAGGCGTACCGGCCGTGGGCCCAGACCTCCGCCGTCCCAGCCGGGCGGGAGTCGACGGCTACGAGTCCGCCCTGGCCGCGCTGTTTCCTACACTCACGGGATGAACAACTACACGTGCACTCATTGCGGCACCGTCGGCCTGGTGGACGGTTTCATCGAGGACGCCGGCGAGCACTCGCGTGGGTACGCGCGCTGGATCGAGGGCGCGCTGGAGCGGGGAATTTTCGGGGGTGCCAAGCGGATGGGCCGTCCCCGGCGGCAGATAGAGGCGTTCCGCTGCCCCAAGTGCGGGCACCTCGAACTGTTCGCCACCGGCGAGGTGTAGTCGGCCCTCGTTGTCCCGGACCCCGTGCGGGCGGTCGCGCGTCCCGTGTCTTGCAGGGAAAGCTGCTTCCGCCGTAGCCACAGCCGTGGGGAGGGGCCGTCATCAGCCGAGGACCCGCAACAGGTGTTCCACCGCCTCGGCCATGCGTGTGCGGCCGGCCGCCAGATAGCCCCGCGGATCGACGGTGTGCGTGTCCTCGGTGCAGAAGTCGCGTATCGCTCCCGTGAAGGCGATGTTCAGCGCCGTACCTATGTTGATCTTCGTCATGCCTCCAGCGACCGCACGGCGGAGTTCGTCGTCGGGTACGCCGGTCGAACCGTGCAGTACGAGGGGGGTCGGGACGCTGTGCGCGATCCGGGCGATGAGGTCGTGGTCGAGTGTCGCTGTTCTGGTCGTCATCGCGTGCGAACTGCCGACCGCCACGGCGAGCGCGTCGACGCCGGTGGCGGCCACGAACGCGCGCGCGGCGTCGGGATCGGTACGGACCGAAACCGAAGTCACCGGCGCGGCGCAGCAGCGCCTCGTCGGTGACATGGTCCAAATGCAGGCCGACCGGGACCCGGGCAGCCTCCGCCACGGCAGCCGTGGCGGAGGCGAGGGGGCCGAGGGAGCCACCGTGAAAGCGGACCGCGTTCTCGCTGATCTGGCAGATGACCGGCGTTCCGGCAGCCTCGGCGCCCGCGACGATCGCCTCGGCGTGCTCCAGTGTGATCACGTTGAACGCGCCGACGCCGCGGCCGTCAGCGCGGGCTGAGCGGACGAGTTCGGCGGTGGGGATCAGGGGCATGGGGCGGTGGCCTTTCCTCGCGGTGAAGTGATCGTGGATGAAAACGCTTGTTTTGGCGCGATAAAATGCTCAAACAGGCATCATCTTTCAGAGACTCGGCCTTTGGCCTGTGATTTCATGGGCCCGCACACCACGGAACAGGGGGATGGCATATGGCGGCACCGCAGGCCCGATGGAGCGCGCTGCTGGAGATGCTGACGCGTGACGGACGGATCGAGGTCGAGGCCGCCGCCGACGTACTGCGTGTCTCCGCCGCCACGATCCGGCGTGATCTGGACGAGTTGGCGCGCCAGCAGATGGTCACCCGCACCCATGGCGGCGCCGTGATCAATGCGATCGCGTACGACCTGCCGCTCCGCTACAAAGCCGCGCGCAACGCTCCGGAGAAGGAGCGGATCGCCGACGCGGCGGCGGGCCTGGTGAAGGCGGGCGCCGTGGTGGGCCTGAACGGCGGCACCACGACCACCGCGGTCGCCCGTGCGCTGGCCACCCGGCCGGAGCTGGGCACGGAGGGCGCCGGGCCCTCGCTGACAGTGGTCACCAACGCGCTGAACATCGCCAACGAACTCGTGGTACGCCGCCATGTGAAGCTTGTCGTCACCGGGGGCGTGGCCCGCCCCGCCTCGTATGAGCTCACCGGGCCGCTCGCCACCGAGGTGCTCGCGCAGATCACCCTCGACCATGTCTTCATCGGCGTCGACGCGATCGACGTCAGGCACGGTGCGACGGCCCAGGACGAAGGTGAGGCCGGCATCAACCGGGCGCTCGCCCTGCGCGCCGAGCAGGTGATCGTCGTCGCGGACTCCTCCAAGCTGGGCCGGCGGGCCTTCGCCCGGATCTGCCCGGTGGAGGACGTCCATGTGCTGGTGACCGACAGGACGGCGGGCCCCGAGCTGACCGAACCGTTCGCCGCCGCGGGCGTGGAGATCGTCCGGGCCTGAGCGTCGGCTCACATGGTGACTCACTTGACGCCGCCTGCTGTCAGACCGCTGATCAGATAGCGCTCCACGAAGACGAACAGAACGACGACCGGCACGATCGCGATCGGCGAGGTGGCGAAGAGGTACTGCCACTGCTCCTGGTACGCCGTGACGAATCCGGGGATGGCCTTGGTCAGCGTCGTCCGATCGCCGGACGAGGTGATGGTGAGGGCGACGACGTACTCGTTCCAGGCGCCGATGAACGTGTAGACGAGTGCGGTCACCACTCCGGGCAGCGCCAGCGGCAGAGTGACCCGGGCCGGCGCGCCCAGCCGCCCGGCCCCGTCCATGTACGCCGCCTCCTCCGGTTCCTTGGGGATGCTCGCGAAGTACGCGTTGAGGATCCAGACGCAGAACGGCAGGTTGAACGCCGCGTTGACCAGGATCAGCCCCTCCGCGGTGTCGGTCAGATCGAGGCTGACCATCTCCCGATAGATGCCCACCAGCAGCGCGGTGTCGGCGACCGGCGGGTCCTTCAGCGACCAGACGTCGGCGAAGTTCGACCACTCCCACCGCGACGGCAGATAGGAGGGCGGCGACTTCATGAGTTCCGGCGTCGGCTTCAGCGCGGTCAGGAGCATCTGAAGGTACGGCGCGAGGAACATCAGGGCGACCAGCCAGCCGCCCGCGGTGAGTAACCGGGGTTCGTGGCCTCGAAGTTGTCGATGAGCTTCTCCCAGTAGGGCTGGGTGTCGTCGTCGTACTTGGCGGCCACGAACTTGATCGTTTTTCCGTCGGAACTGCCGCCGGACGAGCCTCCCTTACCGCATCCGGTGAGACTCAGGGTGAGGGTTACGCCTGCTGCGATACCGACGAGGTGCCGTTTCACGGGGTACCACCTTCACTACAAGCGAGTGATTGTTTCTGCTCATAGTCTGCCTGAATCGAGCATCAACATTCATCATGCTCAAAAGTTCGCGCATGATGTCAAGGGCTGCCGGTTACTCGGTTACGACGACGGCCCCATCAGCGCCTGAGACGGGAGTCCCTTCATGAGTCGGACCGAGATCGAGATCGCCACGCAGCCCGAGTGCTGGAGCCGCGCCGCCGAACTGGCGCGGCGGCCGGACGGCCCGGCCTACGCGGCCATGCCCCGGCCCGGCGAACGGGTCGCCGTCGTGGGCTGCGGGACCTCCTGGTTCATGGCCCAGGCGTATGCGGCGCTCCGCGAATCCGGCGGTCACGGGGAGACGGACGCGTTCCCGGCGTCGGAGATGCCGGTCGGCCGGGCCTATGGCCGGGTGGTCGCGCTGACCCGGTCCGGCACCACCTCGGAGGTGCTGCGCGCGCTGCTCGGCGAGGACGTCGGCCACCTGCGGGCACAGGCGGCGTCGGCGCTCGCCGAGCCGCTGCCCGAAGCGCTCCTCAGCGCCGAGCAGTTCACCTTCCTGGGCCGGGGCTGGGCGTACGGGATCGCTCAGGAGGCGGCCCTGAAGATGCGCGAGGCGGCGGGCGCCTGGGCGGAGTCCTACCCGGTGATGGAGTAGTTGGTCGCCCTCGGGCGCGACCCGGTGGCCGACCTGGTCGTGGTGCAGCGGCTGGCCGCCGTCCTAGGTGCGGCGCGCGGCCTGAACCCGGACAACCCCCCGCATCTGACCCGTTCGGTGATCCTGGCCTAACCGGCCCACCCCTCGCATCTGGCCGACGCACAGGAAGCGGAACCACCCGAATCGGGCACGGTTCACACAGAATTTACCGCCGCCTTCCCCGGGTCCGCGGCCACCGGAACCAGGGCGCGGACCCGGGGATTCCACCGTCACCAGGGGCAACAGGGCCGGTGGGCAGAGCCAAGAAATCATGGGACAGAGCGTTGACAGTTGACACTTATGACCAGAACATGAACACAAATAAGCATGATCTTGCAGTGCCGCTCAACGACGCCATGTCCCGCCCCGCAGGAGGACGTCAGTGCGCACCCATCCGCGCAGATCGCGCAGAACCAGCAGATTCGGCACGCTCCTGGCCGCCGCGGTGGCCCTGGCGCTCATACCGTCCGTGGCCGAACCCCTCACCACACCGGCCCGAGCGGACACCGCTGCCCCGCCGAAGGTGACCCACAGCGCGGATGCTCTCACCGTGTCCGTGCCGGCCACCGAGAAGACCCCCGGCTACACCGTCGACATCGCAACCGACGAACTCGCCGTCACCACCGAGCGCGCCGGAGAAGCCGTGCTCAGCACTGCGGGCGGCGACACGGGGAGCCTGCGATTCCGCTCCGGCGGCCAGTGGCAGCACGCGACCGAGGTCACCGACTGGGCATGGAAGGACGGCGTCCTCGCGCTCACCGCCGACACCACGCTCGATGGCGCCACCGTCAAGGCGCGGCTGACCCCCGTATCCGACCGTTACCAGCTGGACTGGGACGTCGAGGGCGGCAGCCCCGACCAACTCGGCCTCGCCTACGACCTGTCATCGGCCGGCCACTGGTACGGCCATGGCGAGGCGGAGACCCCGCAGGGCGGGCCCGGTGTCAATCAGCCCTGGCCGCTCGACGCAGGAGAGGTCGAACACGCGACCTTCGGCCCGGCCTCGTACAACATGATCGATCCGTTCTGGTACACCTCCACCGCGACCGGTCTCCGGGTCGACACTGGGAGTGTCATGGACGTGACACTCAATGGGGACAAGGACGGCCTGGGCCGCTTCACCGTCGAGTCCCCCGGCACCTACAAGGCCACCGTGTTCGTCGAGTCGACCCCGCTGGAGGTCTACCGCGACTACATCGGCATCGTCGGCAAGCCGAGCAAGAGCGATGCCACCTACGAGCAGTACGCCAAGCCGCTGTGGAATTCCTGGGCACAGTTCTATACCAAGGTCGACCAGGAGAAACTGCTCGACTATGCCACCGACCTCCACGACAACGGTCTTGACGGACACACCATCCAGCTCGACGACAAGTGGGAATCGAACTACGGCAATCTGACCTGGGACCCCAGGACCTTCCCCGATCCCAAGGGCATGTCCAAGAAGATCCACGACATGGGGTTCGACTTCGGCCTCTGGGTCACCCTGTGGATCAACCTGGACTCGGACAACTACCAGCACGCCGTCGACAACGGCTATCTCCTCATGGACGCCAAGGACACCGGCAAGCCCTGCGAAGTGACCTGGTGGAACGGCCAGGCCGGGATCATCGACCTGGCGAACCCCGACGCCAGGGCCTGGTACGAGGGCAACCTCAAGAAGCTCATGGACACCTATGACATCGACGGGCTGAAGTTCGACACCCGCTTCTTCGACGAGAAGTGCGCGCCGCGCGAAGGCCACCAGGCCACCGATTACCAGAAGCTCGGCACACAGCTCGCCGACGAGTTCGACCTCCAGGGCGCGGGCATCCGGGTGCACTGGAACGAGACGGCCCACAAGGCCGGCTTCGTCACCCGCCAGGTCGACAAGGGCACCGGCTGGGAGTCCCTGCGCGCCTCCGCCACCCAGAACCTTGCGATCTCCACCATCGGCTACCCGTTCGTCGAGTCGGACATGATCGGCGGCTCCGGCGGCCAGCCCGCACCGTCCAAGAACGTCCTGGTGCGATGGGCGCAGTCCGCCTCGCTGATGCCACTGATGTACTCCTCGACGTCACCGGTGGACACCAATGACACCACCACCGGGCAGAGGGTGGACTACGACCAGGAGACGGTCGACCTCTACCGGCAGGCGATCGAGACGCACAAGAAGCTCGCCCCGTACATCTGGGACCAGGTCCAGTCCACCCTGAAGACCGGCGACCCGATCATGCGGCCCCTGTTCTTCGACTTCCCGAAGGACAAGGCGAGTTACACCGTCACCGACGAGTGGATGCTGGGCCCGGCCGTGCTCGCCGCCCCCAAGCTGAGCACCGGCGCCACCCGGACCGTCCATCTGCCGCCCGGCACCTGGTACGACGTCAACCAGGGCACGGTGATCCGCGGCCCCAAGACCCTCAAGGGGTACGCGGCGCCGCTCGGGGTCACCCCGGCGTTCGTCAACCTCAAGGCCAAGGGCGCCGCCAAGGCCATCAAGGCGCTGAAGCGCGACGACGTCCCGGCCGCCTCCGTCCTGATCAGTCCGGACGCTCCGTCCACAGGCTCCGGCACCCCCTTCCAAGTGACCACCGAGGCGACCAACTGGTCCACCAGGGCCATCAAGAACGTCCAAGCGGCACTGGACCTCCCCGACGGCTGGACCGCCACAGCGGCCGGCCCCACCACCGCCAAGTCCCTCAAGGCCGGGGGAACGCTCACGACCACCTGGACGGTGACCCCGGCCGCCGACGCGAAGTGGGGCGGTCACGATCTCACCGGAACGGTGACGTACGACCGGGCCCAGAAGGTCTCCGACACCGTGCGGGCCGAGGTCAAGGCGGCCCCCGGCAGTGTGACGGCCCCGTATCTGACGACCGCCACCACCGATGACGCCCGATATGCCCAGGGCGGGGACCAGTTCGCCATCTGGGCCGGCGGTCAGGACCTGTCCGGGTGGAAGGACGAGAAGGGCGTCATCTACCTCGACGACGCGGCCGGCGAGAAGGCCACGGTGCAGACCCAGTTGGTCTCCCAGGACAGCGCCTCACCCTTCGGCAAGGCGGGGATCGCCCTCGCCAACGATCTGACCGCACCCGGCAAGGGCGGTTACGCGGTGCTGGTCATGACCGAGCAGTACGGGCTGGAGTTCATGACCGACAGCAATGGCGACGGCGCGCTGGACACCTGGGCGGGCGGTGGCTCCACCTACCACCCGGCGTATCTGAAGCTGACCCGGGACGGCACCGCCTACACCGCGTACGCCAGTAAGGACGGCGAAACCTGGTCGCGGGTCGGCACCGCCGACGTGCCCTCAGCCGCCGGCACCGGTGACGCCGGAATGGTCGCCAGCGCGGCCAACGTCAGCTACCCCGGCGAGAACATCGAGGCCGTCTTCAGCGGATTCTCCGTCACCTCCTGACGCCACAGGGAGAGGGAACACAGAGCCATGGCACGTACGTCCTCGCTCTTCGCCGGCTTCGTCGCGGGTGTCGTGGTGGCCGCGAGCACCACCGCGATCGCCGTCACCGGCACCAACACCCCTACCGACCCCGATTCCAAGGCCACCACCACCTGGCTGACCGTCAAGGTCGCCGATGCCATGGGCACCAGGGACACCATCACGTGGGTGCCCACCGGGTCCTTCGCCGGCTCCGCGGAGGAGCGGGTCCCGCGCTACCCGATGACCGCCATCCAGGGCAAGGACACCAAGGAGCTGAACCTCTCCGCCGTGCGCAACGAGCAGGTCTCGGCGCAGCTGGCGATCGCCTCCGGCAAGGATCTCGACGACGTCAAGGCCGTGGTCGGCGATCTCACCGGACCCGGCGGGGCGAAGCTGTCCGGCGACGACACCCAGGTCCGGTTCGTGAAGTACGTCCCCGTGCAGCGTTCCAAGAGCGAGGTCGACTGGTCCGCCACCATCGACCAGGTCAGCTCCAGCAAGGAGGTCTCCGGCGACCGCAACCCCGATGTGGTCGGCGACCCCCTCGAGGAGCGGTCCTCCGTGGACGTGCCCGCGTACGCGGCGCAGCCGCTGTGGTTCACCTTCCATATCCCCGAGAAGGCCAGGCCCGGCACCTACCGGGGCACCGTGAAGGTCGAGGCCGACGGCCGCACCCAGGCCCGTTACCCGCTGACCATCGAGGTCGCGGACGCGAGCGCGCCCGACTCCGATGACTACAGCTTCTTCCTCGACGTATGGGCCCAGCCGGAGACCATCGCCCAGGCACACGGCGTGAAGCTCTGGTCCGACAAGCACTGGAAGCTGATCGAGGCCTACAGCCGGGACCTGGCTTCCCGCGGTCAGAAGGTCATCAACACCACCATCGTCGACAACCCCTGGCACCATCAGTGGTCGCTGGGCACCCGGGAGTCGCAGACGGCCACGCCGTACTCCAGCATGGTCGGCTGGACCTGGGACGGGAAAGCATTCTCCTTCGACTTCGCCCGCTGGGACAAGTACGTCCGGACCGCCAGACGCGCCGGGCTCGGGCCCGACATCGGCGCCTTCTCCATGCTGGCGTTCCAGGACAAGGAGCACCTCACCTACACGGACACCCGTACCGGCAAGACCGTCTACGAGCACGTCGATCTGGGCGGGGACCGCTGGCGGGAGGCGTGGGGGGCGTTTCTGCCCGCGTTCGAAGAACATCTGAAGGCGAAGGGCTGGCTGGAGGACACCTGGCTGTCGTTCGACGAGCGCCCGATCGACACCATGACGGTCGTCAAGGACTTCGTCCACGAGGTCGCGCCGGTCTTCGACGACCGTATCTCCGTCGCCGGGTCGATCAGCACGGAGGGCGTCGCGTCGAACCTGTCCGTCGACTGGGGCGGCATCGACGCGATGACGAAGGAGAAGGTGGCGGAGCGGCGCGCGGCCGGAAAGCTCACCACCTTCTATGTGTACGGCTCACCGGCTCATCCGAACACCCTGTCGTACTCTCCCGCCGTCGAGTCACGCATGCTGCCGTGGATCTCCGCCCAGCGGAATCTCGATGGGTTTCTGCGCTGGTCGTACAACAGCTGGACCCGCGATCCCTTCCATCAGCCGGTGCACATCTTCACCCAGGGCGACGAATACCTGGTCTACCCCGGCAAGGACGGGCCGATGTCCAGCATCCGCTGGGAGCAGTTGAAGGAGGGCATCGAGGACTACGAGCTCATCGCCCAGCTGAGGAAGAAGGAGGCCGGCGCCGCCGACAGCGACGCCCTGACCGAGGCCCTCGCCACGGCGACCCGGAACCTCGACGGCCGCACGAAGGACGTCAGCGACATCGAGACCGCGCGGGCGGCCGTGGTGAAGGGGCTGACGTCATGAGAGGGCGATGGCGCTGCCTGCTGCTCGCCGCGCTGCTGGCCGTCCTTCCCCTGACCGGTCCGGGCGCCGCGACACCGGCCCGGGCGGAGCCGCCGGCGCAGCAGCACACGGTCACCTACGACCAGTACTCCGTGAAGGTCGACGACGAGCCCCTGTACATCTGGGGCGCCGAGTTCCACTACTTCCGGCTGCCCAGCCCCGACGCGTGGCGTGACGTACTCCAGAAGATCAAGGCGGGCGGATTCAACGCGGTCTCGCTGTACTTCGACTGGGGTTACCACTCGGCCAAGCCGGGCTCATACGACTTCACCGGCATCCGTGATGTGGAACGGCTGCTGGACGAGGCCGAACGCGCCGGCCTGTACGTCATCGCCCGCCCCGGCCCGTACATCAACGCCGAGGTCTCCGGCGGCGGCTTCCCGGCCTGGCGGAAGACGCGAAAAGGCGTCAACCGCACCTCCGAGACCGGCTATCTCGACGACGCGCGCGAGTGGATGAGCCGGATCAACCGGATCATCGCCCGCCATCAGCTCACCCGCGGCACCGGCACGGTGATCCTCTACCAGGTCGAGAACGAGTACCAGGGCGGCCGCCACGACGCCGACTACATGCAGACGCTCATCGACTGGGCGAAGAGCGACGGCATCGACGTGCCCACGTATCTCAACGACGGCGGTGCCAACAAGAACTGGGTGAGCGGCAAGGGCGCCCCCGACATCTACGGCTTCGACGCCTACCCGCAGGGCTTCGACTGTTCGAAACCCGACACCTGGAAGAACCTGCCGGACTATTCCGAGGTCAACGAGTGGAAACCCGAGTCCCCGCTGATCATCCCGGAGGCACAGGGCGGCGCCTTCGACCCCTGGGGCGGCACCGGGTACAAGGACTGCGCGCGACTCACCGGCACAGACTTCACCCGGGTGTTCAGCAAGATGAACATCGCCGCCGGGGTGACCGGCCAGTCCTTCTACATGACGTACGGAGGCACCAACTGGGGCTGGCTCGCCGACCCCAACGCGGTGTACACGTCGTACGACTACGGGGCTCCGATCAACGAGTCCCGTCAGCTGACCGACAAATACCAGGAGTTCAAGCGCCTCGGGTACTTCGTCAACTCGGTCCGCTCGCTGGCGCGGACCGACAAGGCCGAGGCGCCCGCCCCTTCCGATCAGGCGCTGCGCGTCGACCGGCGGGTCAACCCCGACGACGGCACCCAGTTCTTCACCCTCCGGCACGCCGACACCCGGGTGAAGGACAAGGATGCGACCACTCTGTCCCTGACCGGCGCGGACGGCGACTATCCGCGCGTGCCGCAGCAGGGCACGATCACGGTCGACGGCCGGGACGCCAAACTCCTCGTCGCGGGCTACGACCTGGGCGATCAGCGGCTCGTCTACTCCACCTCGGAGATCATGACGCACGCACGCGTAGGCGACCGTGACGTGGCGCTGCTGTACGGACGCGAGGGCGAGGCCGGTGAGACCGTGCTGCGGTACGCGAAGCGGCCGAAGGTCACCGTGCTCGACGGCGATGTCACCACCGCCTGGGATGCCGAACGTGGCGATCTGCGGCTGGACTACACCCACGACGGGCTGGCCCGAGTGCTGGTGAACGGCCTGGAACTGCTGATCGCCGACACCGCGGAGACCGCCCACTGGTGGCGGCAGGACACCGCCGCGGGCCCGGTCCTCGTGCGTGGCCCGTCCCTTGTCCGTACGGCCGAACTGGACGACGGAACGCTGAAGCTGACCGGCGACTCCACCGATGCCGTAAAGATCGAGGTCATCGCGGACGCCACCAAGGTGACGTGGAACGGCCGCGAGACCGCCGTCACCCAGGCACCTCGCCCCATCGAGCTGCCCGAGCTGACGACGTGGAAGTACCAGGAGGAAGCGCCGGAGTCCGCCCCGGGCTTCGACGACTCCACCTGGACCACGGCGGCCAAGCTCAGCGCGAACAGCGCCGAACTGGACGGATCGCTGCCCGTCCTCGCGATGGACGAGTACGGCTACCACCACGGCGATGTCTGGTACCGCGGCCGGTTCAAGGCCACAGGGAAGGCGACTGCGATCGCGCTGAACGCCAACACCGGACCCACCGGCCAGTACGCGGTCTGGCTGGGCGGCAGCTACCTCGGCAGCTCCGGCGACGGCGCGCACACCTTCGACATCCCGGCGGGGGCGCTCGAGGCGGAAGGCGACAACGTCCTCTCCGTGCTCGTCGAGAACGCGGGCCACAACGAGGAATGGGGCCACGACTACTCCAAGGAACCGCGCGGCCTGCTCGGCGCCGAGGTGATCGGCGGGGCCACCACCCTCACCTGGAAGATCCAGGGCAGCCGGGGTGGCGAGAACCCGGTCGACACCGCACGCGGCCCGTACAACAACGGCGGGCTGTACGGGGAGCGGGCCGGCTGGTCGCTGCCGGGTTACCCCGACAGCGGCTGGAATCGCACCACCCTGTCCCGGCAGACCGGGAAGACCGGACCCGGCGTGCGGTGGTACCGCACTACCGCCGAGCTCGGCCTGCCGCGGGGCCAGGACAACGCGATCGCATTGGATCTCGCCGAACCCAAGGGCGGAAACACCGACTATCGCGCCCAGATCTTCGTCAACGGCTGGCTGATCGGCCGCTACCTGGCCGACACCGGGCCCCAGACGCGCTTCGTCATCCCCAAGGGCATCCTGCGCGAGCGGGGCGACAACACCATCGCCCTGGCCGTCCGGTCCACTGACAAGGCTTCGGGCCCCGGCTCCGCGACCCTCGTCGACCTCGGCGCGGCGGCGGGCGGGATCAAGGTCCGTACGGTGGACGCGCCCTCCTACGACGCCAAGACCTACGCCATGCCGACGTCGGGCGCCCGGGTCAGCGTCGGCGCCGAGCCGTTCCTTGAGCCCGGCACGGCCACCGAGGTCCCCGTCACGCTCACCGTGCCGAATGACGCGCCGACCGCCCGGAACGTCAAGCTGGCACTGACCGTGCCGGACGGCTGGACCGCGGCCACCGGCGACACCACCCGTTTCGACCGGGTCCGGCCCGGCGACACGGTGACCGCGGCCTATACCGTCACCCCGCCCGGCGACCCGGTTCCCTACGCCGTCCTGTCCGCGACCGCGGAGCTGACACAGACCGGCCGTCCCAACACCGTCACCGGCCGGCGGGCCGTTCAGGTGCCGCCGCCGGGGCTGTCCGCCGACGTCTACGTGAGCGACCTGAACCTGGTCAAGGCGGTCAACGGCTGGGGCCCGGTGGAGAAGGACACCTCCAACGGCGAGTCCGCGGCAGGCGACGGGCGGCTGCTCGCGATTGGCGGCACCACATATGCCAAGGGCCTCGGCGTGCACGCGAACAGCCAGATCCGGGTCTACCTCGGGGGCGGCTGTACCCGGTTCACCGCCACCGCCGGGGTGGACGACGAGGTCGGCGACAACGGCAGCGTCTCCTTCCAGGTGATCGCCGACGGCCGCTCCCTCGCCACAACCCCGGTGGTGCGCGGCTCCGACGGCGGCACCGACATCGACGTGGATGTGACCGGCGCCCGCTGGCTGGACCTGCTTGTCGACGGCGACGGCGATGTCTCCACCGACCACGCCGACTGGGCCGACGCCAAGCTGACCTGTGCGGGAGGCACCTCGTGAACGTCGTCCGCTATCCGTCCCCTTCCGGCCTCGCGCGAGTTGGACGGCTGCGCTCCGCGCTGGCCGGAGCGCTGGCCGCCATCCTGCTCCCGGTCCTGTCCGCGGCAGTGCCCGCCCACGCCACGGGCACAGCCTCCGAATCCGCCAAGGCCACGCCGCACACGGTCACTTACGACAAGTACTCCGTCAAAGTCGACGGCGAACGACTCTTCGTATGGTCCGGAGAGTTCCACTACTGGCGGCTCCCCAGCCCCGACCTGTGGCGTGACGTACTTCAGAAGATCAAGGCAAGCGGTATGAACGCCGTCTCGATCTACTTCGACTGGGGCTTCCACTCCCCGGCGAAGGGCCGTTACGACTTCACCGGCGTCCGTGACGTCGACAAGCTCCTGGACATGGCCGAGGAGGCCGGGCTCTATGTCATCGCCCGCCCCGGACCGTACATCAACGCGGAGACTGACGGCGGAGGATTCCCCGGCTGGCTGATGAACCAGAAGGGACAGGCCCGCTCCACCGACCCCGATTACCTCGACGCCGCCCGCGAGTGGCTCAAGGAGATCGACAAGATCCTCGCCCGCCGCCAGGTCACCGACGGCACCGGACCGGTGCTGCTCTACCAGGTCGAGAACGAGCTGTACGACCCGGATGGCCGGGACTACATCGTCGAGCTGAGCAAGCAGGTGCGGGCCGACGGCATCACCGTGCCCCTCGTCGGCAACGAGCCGATGCCGCAGTACGCGGGCGGTGGGGGCTTGGACTTCGTCGGCGAGCTGGACCAGTACAACTCCTTCTGCAAGGGCGAGTGGTGGCTGCCCACCCTCAAGCGGCAGCAGGACGACGCACCGCTGGCGATCTTCGAGGCGGGCACCGGCTGGTTCCAGACCTGGGGCGACACGGGCTACGAGAAGTGCCGGGAGAAGATGGGCCCGGACTACCAGAAGATCGTCAACAAGCACGAGGTCATGCAGGGCACGACGATCGAAAACCTCTATATGACCTACGGCGGTACCAACTGGGGCTGGCTCGCCGACCCGCGCCAGGTCTACACCTCGTACGACTACGGCGCACCGATCAGCGAACCGCGCCAGACCGGCGCCGACTACGACGAGATGAAGCGGCAGGGCCTCTTCTACACCACCACAGGTCCGCTCACCGCGACCGATCCGGCCGACGCGCCCGTCCCGTCCAACGACGCCGTGCACATCGAAGCCCGCGCCAACCCGGACACCGGCACCCAGTTCCTCTACCTCCGGCACGGCGACCCGATGGCCGGCGCCGACGCCACCACCACCTTCGACTGGAAGACCCCCGACGGCACCTATCCGGTCACCGCGCGGCTGAACGGCAAGACCGGCAAGATCCTCGTCGCCGGCCACGACCTCGGCGGCCGGCAGCGGCTCGTCTACTCCACCAGTGAGCTGCTGACCAGCACACGGACCGGTGACCGCACACAAGCCGTGCTGTACGGCGGCGAAGGCGACCCCGGGCAGACCATGCTCCGTTACTCCGCCAAGCCCAAAGTCACCGTGGTCGACGGCAAGGCCGACGTGACCTGGGACGCCGAGCGCGGCGACCTGAAGCTGGACTACACCCACTCCGGCCTCACCCGGGTCCTGGTCCAGGGCGGCGGCCGCCCCGATCTGCTGCTCCTGATCGGCACCGACGACCAGGCCGCCGATTTCTGGCGGCAGGACACGGGAGCCGGTCCGGTCCTGGAACGCGGCACCGAGCTGGTCCGAACGGCATCCGTCACCGGCCGGAAGCTCGCCCTCACCGGGGACGCCCGGAAGGCGGGGCCACTGGAGGTCTTCGCCCCGCCCGGCGTACGGAGCGTCACCTGGAACGGCTTGCCCCTGAAGGTGAAGCCGACCGCGTCCGGCAGCCTGCTCGGCACGGTGCCCGGTCCGAAGGACGTCACCCTGCCTGAGCTGACCGGCTGGAAGGCTTCCGCCGAGACCCCCGAGGCCGACCCGGACTTCGACGACTCGTCATGGACCTACGCCGACAAGCTGACCACCGACAACCCCACCAAGCCCGGGACTCTGCCGGTGCTCTACCAGGACGAGTACGGCTACCACTACGGCTACGTCTGGTACCGCGGGCGCTTCAAGGCCACCGGCACCGAGAAGTCCCTCTCCCTGACCGCCTACGCCACCAACCCGGACACCGGCTCGGCCGCGGTGGGCGCGTACTCGGTGTGGGTCAACGGAAAGTTCGCCGGGACGAGCAAGACCGGCCGCCGGACCTTCCCCCTCGCCGACGGCCTGCTGCGCAAGGGCAAGGAGAACGTGATCTCCGTTCTGGTCGGCACCATGGGCCACAACGAGGACTTCACCTGGAACAGCGACGACCACAAGCAGCCGCGCGGGCTGACCACGGCGTATCTCGCCGGCTCCGACGCGCAGATCACCTGGAGAATCCAAGGTGCCCGGGGCGGCGAAAGACCCGTCGACACCGTGCGCGGGCATATGAACAACGGCGGTCTGTACGGCGAACGTGCGGGCTGGACCCTGCCCGGCTACCCGGACCGCTCCTGGGACGACGCCACACTGCCGGCCACCGACAAGACCCCCGGCATCGCCTGGTACCGCACCACCTTCAACCCCCGGCTGCCGGGGGGCCAGGACGTCTCCGTCGGCGTCACCATCACCGACTCCACCGACCGTGACTACCGCGCCCTCATCTATGTCAACGGCTGGCTGATGGGCCAGTACGTCAACGACACCGGCCCCCAGCACACCTTCCCCATTCCAGGCGGCATCCTGCGCGCCGACGGCAAGAACACCCTTGCCATCGCCTCGTGGAGCGAGGACGCGAAGAGCGGCGGCCTCGGAAAGGTCGGCCTCACCACGCTCGGCAATGTCACGTCCTCGCTGCGGGTCGCCGATGTGTCCGCCCCGGCCTACGATGCCGCCACCTACACCGACCCGGCCACCCCGGCGCGGGTGACCGTCGACGCTCCCGACACTGTCGAGCCGGGCAACACCTACCAGGTCACGGCGACGGCCTCCGTACCGGAGAACGGCAGGACGCTCAGCGACCTCACCCTGAGCCCGAACCTGCCGGAGGGCTGGACCGCGGCCCCGGGTGATCCGGTGAAACTCGGCACCCTCAAACCCGGTGCCTCGGCAAAAGCGCAGTGGACCGTCTCCGTGCCGTCGTCCCAGAAGACCGGCACCGTCGCGAACCTCGGCGCCACCGCCGACTTCACCCGGACCGGCAGACCCGGCTCGGCGGCCGGGGAAGAGGTGGTGGCGGCGCAGCCACCGCCGCTCACGGCCGGCGAACACTACGTCAGCGATCTGCCGTTCCAGTCCAGCAGCAATGGCTGGGGCCCGGTCGAACGCGACCAGTCTGTCGGCGAGAACGCCGAGGGCGACGGCCGGCCGCTCACCCTGCACGACACCGGCTACGAGAAGGGCCTCGGTACGCACGCCGCAAGCAGTCTCCAGGTGTGGCTCGGCGGCACGTGCGCCACCTTCCACGCGGCCCTCGGCCTCGACCAGGAGACCTACGGCCGCACCGACGGCCCGGCCACTGTCACCTATACCGTCCTCGCCGACGGAACGCCCGTCTACGAGAGCGGCACCGTCGACCGGGACACCGCGACGAAGAAGATCGACGTCGAAGTGGCAGGCGCGCGCCGACTGGAACTCGTCGTCTCGGACGCCGGGGACGGCAACGCCCTCGACCACGCCGACTGGGCCGACGCCAAGCTGACCTGCGGCGGCGGTACCTGATGCCCGGCGTGAGACGGACCCTCCGCCGCTACTCGGCGGCGCTGGCCCTGGCCGCCCCGCTGCTCGGCGCGGCCCCGGCAGCCGCCGAATCCGGGCCGATCACCCTCGCCACGCCGGACTACGAACTGCGCGTGGCGACGGACCGGCTGACCCTCACCACGGTACGGGCGGGCCGGACCGTCCTGGCCACGGCGGCGGGGGCGTTCCGGTTCCGGATCGGCGGTGACTGGTATCTCGTCCGGGAGGTCACCGGCAGCGCCCGCGACGGCGACACCCTGCGGGTCACCGCCGCCACCGATTTGCCGGGCGTCACCGTCGACCTGAGGATCACCCTGCGGTCCGACCGGTACGACGTGACGTGGTCGCTGTCCGGGGCGACCGCGGACGCGCTCAGCACGGCATACGACCTGGGCAGCGCCGGGCACTGGTATGGGCACGGCGAGAACAGCGACCAGACGGTCCAGCCGTGGCCGCTGGACTCCGGGCAACTGGTGGACACCGGGTTCAGCCCGGCGTCGTACCAGGTGGTGACCCCTTTCTGGTACACCGCGAGCGCCACCGGGCTGCGGGTGGACACCGGTGAGCCGATGGACGTGCGCATCAACTCCGGCGGCAACGGGCTCGGGGAGTTCACCGTCACCGGAGAGCGGCCCGCCGCCTCCACCGTGTTCGTCGAGGACACCCCGGCCGAGGTGTATCGCGACCACATCGAGCTGGTCGGCAAACCCGAGCGCTCCGACACTCCCTACGAGCAGTACGCGACCCCGCTGTGGAACTCCTGGGCCCAGCTCTACACGGAGCAGAACCAGGGCAACGTCATCGACTGGGCCCGCTCGCTGGCCGACGCGGGGCTCGACGGGCACGCGGTACAGATCGAGGAGAGCGTGATCGCGGCCGACTTCGGCCAACGCTTCCCCGATCTGCCCGCCCTGTCCGAGGAACTCGGCCGCCTCGGATTCGACCTCGGCATGTGGACCGGCCTGTACATGCCCGAGACCGCCGCCGACTTCTCCTACGCCGTCGACCACGGGTATCTGCTGAAGGACCCCTCCGACCCGTCCAAGCCATGCCTGTTCACCTGGTGGAACGGCCGCCGGACCGGGCTGATCGACCTGGCGAATCCGGCCGCGCGGCAGTGGTACACTGAGGATCTGAAGGCGCAGACGCGCGAATCCGGCGTGGCCGGATTCAAGTTCGACACCGCCTTCTTCGACGACCGGTGCGCGCCCTACCCGGGAGCGACCCGTGCCGACTACGTGACCTACGGCACCGAACTGGCCGACGAGTTCGACCAGCAGGGGGCGGGGCTACGGGTCGCGTGGAACGCCGCGCAAGCCAAGGGCTTCGCCACCCGCACGGCCGACAAGCCCACCACCTTCGGGGGGCTGCGCGCCTCGGTCTCGGCCAACCTGGCGGTATCCACGGTCGGTTACCCGTTCGTCGAGACCGACATGATCGGCGGCTCGCTCCTGTATCCGCCGCCCACCAAGGCGGTCCTGGTCCGCTGGGCGCAGGCGGCTTCCCTCATGCCACTCATGTACGCGTCGACCTCGCCCACCGGTGTACGGGACGCGACGACCGGCGAGTGGGTCGGCTATGACCGGGAGACGGTCCGGCTCTACCGCGCGGCCATCGCCACGCACGAGCGGCTGGCACCGTACATCTGGGACCAGGTGCAGCAGACGCTGAAGACAGGCGATCCGATCATGCGGCCTCTGTTCTTCGACTTCCCGAAGGACGAGGCAAGTTACACGGTCTCCGACGAGTGGATGCTCGGTCCGGCCGTGCTGGCCGCGCCCAAGCTCGACGAGGGCGCTACCCGGGACATCTTCCTGCCGACCGGGACATGGCGCGACGTCACCAACGGCAGCGTCGTCCGCGGCCCGGTGACCCTCAAGGACTACGCGGCGCCCCTCGGGATCACCCCGGCGTTCGTGAACCTCAAGGCCAACGGCGCCGCCAAGGCGCTCAAGGCACTCCACCATGCTTCCTGAGGAGGACCCGTGCCGGGAGTGCTTGGCGTGTTCAGAGGGCTGGGACACCGCAGATTCGCCGCCTTGACCGCGGGCCTGGCGGCCACCCTGGCGGCGCTGCTCATGGCGGCGCCGGCCGAGGCCGGGCAGCCGGCCTGGACGGGTACATGGGCCACCGCGCAGCACGCCTCGTACGACCCCGGCACCTCGGAGGTGACCGTGCGCATACCGGTGCGCGTCAGCGCCGGCGGGTCGAGCGTGCGGATCCGGCTGACCAACGGGTTCACCGACCAGCCGGTGACGATCGGTCACGCCACCGTGGGGCCGCGCGGCAGCGGTTCCGCCGTGGCGCACCCGTACGACGTGCGGTTCGGCGGGAAGCGGGAGGTGACGATCGCGGCGGGCGAGGACGCGGCCAGTGACCCGGTCCGGCTCGCCGTGCCCGACCGTACCGACCTGGTGGTCAGCCTGTATTTCCCGGGTCGGCTCACCCACATCAGCCAGCACTGGATGGGCCTGCAGACCGTCTACTGGACCCCGGACGGCGGTGGCGACCACGCCTCGGACGCCGACGGGGACGCCTTCACCCGGACCGACTCCACCTTCCCGTTCCTGACCGGCGTCGATGTGCGGGGCGGTGACACGGCGGGCGCCGTGGTGGCGCTCGGCGACTCCATCACCGACGGGGCGTCCTCCACGGCGAACGCCAACCGGCGCTGGCCCGACTACCTGGCGGCCCGGCTTTCGGCCTGCTCGTCCACCGCCGGGGTGCTCAACGAGGGCATCAGCGGCAACCGGATCACCGCCGGGACCGACGGCAACCCGTCGGCGCTGGACCGGCTGGAGCGCGACGTGCTGTCCCAGCCGAACGCCCGGACGGTGATCTTGTTCGAGGGCGTGAACGACCTCAGCTGGGGTGGCGCCACCGGCGACCAGGTGATCGACGGTATGCGGCAGATCGCGCGGCGGGCCCACGCCCGCGGGCTGCGGGTGATCGGCGCGACCGTGGTCCCGTACCGGGGGTGGGGCGACTGGTGGACCGAGGACAAGGAGGCCGACCGGCAGCGGGTCAACGCGTTCGTCCGTGACTCCGGCGGCGTCTTCGACGGGTACGCGGACTTCGACAAGGCGGTCCGGAACCCGGACGACCCCACCCGGTACGCCGCCGCGTTCGACTCCGGTGACCATCTGCACCCCAACGACACCGGGATGAAGGCGTTCGCCGACGCGGTCGACCTGGCCGGCCTCGGCGTGGCCCGCGACTGCCCCTCGGCCCGGGTCCGGCTGACGCCCTACCAGCCGAGCCTGCGGGCCGGTCAGGCCACGGAGGTGACGACGACCGTCACCAACACCGGGCCCATCGCCGTCACCCGGGTCAGCACCCGCCTGGAACTGCCGCACGGCTGGTCCGCCGAACCGGCGGGCAGCGCACGGATCCGCACCCTCGCCCCGGGCGAGCGCGCCGCCGTCACCTGGACCGTCGTCCCCGCGGCCGACGCGGCATGGGGCACCCACCCGATCGAAGTGGGCGCCTCCTACTACCAGGGCGGCCGGTCACGGCACGACTCCGACAGCGTGGACGCCACCGTCGTCCCCATCCCGTCCGAGGTGCGGGCGCCGTACCGGACGACCGCCACGACCGAAGACGCCCAGTACGCCCAGAACAGCGGGCGAAACGGTGACCAGTTCGCCATCTGGGCGGGCGGCCGGGACCTGTCCGGCTGGAAGGACGAGAAGGCGGCCGTCTACCTCCCCGGCGCCGTGCCGCGCTCGGGCAGCGTCACCGCCCGGGTGGTCGGCCAGACGGGCAGCGGGCCGTCCGCCAAGGCCGGGATCGCCGTCGCAAGCGACCTGACCGCGCCGGAGAAGGGCGGCTACGCCGTGCTGACCATGTCGGCGCAGTACGGCGTGGAGTTCCTGACCGACAGCGACGGCGACGGCCGCCTGGACACCTGGGCGGGCGGCGGCGCCTCCTACCACCCCGCCTGGCTGCGGCTGGTCCGCGACGGCACGACGTACACCGCGTACGCCAGTTCCGACGGCGCGGCCTGGCAGCAGGTCGGCACCGCGACCCTGCCCTCGGCGAGCGGCAGCGGCGACGCGGGCCTGGTCGCCGGCGCCGTCAACCTCAACTATCCGGGCCAGACCACCGCAGCTGTCTTCGACTCCTTCGCCGTCACCGAGTGAGAGGCATCCATGGCAATCAGCCGCAGAAATCTCCTGACCACCGCGACCGCCCTCGGCGGGGCCGTGCTGCTCGGCCCACCGGGGATCGCTCAAGCCCACGGCGGCAGCGCGCGCCCCGACTATGAGCCCACCAAGGCGTCGCTGGACACCCACCCGGTGCCGCGCTGGTACAAGGACGCCAAGTTCGGCATCTTCATCCACTGGGGCGTCTATTCGGTGCCCGGAGGCACCGGACGGCACAACGCGGGCGAGTGGTACCTGTGGTACCAGAGCTTCAAGGACACCGCCGAGTGGAAATACCACCGCGACACCTACGGCCAGGACTTCGTCTACGACGACTTCATCCCGCGGTTCAGGGCCGAGAACTTCGACCCCGACTCCTGGGTGAAGCTCTTCGAGCAGGCGGGCGCCCAGTACTTCGCGCTGACCAGCAAGCACCACGACGGCTTCGCCCTGTACCCCAGCGAGGTCACCGACCGGCACTCGGTGAAGTACGGCCCCAAGCGCGACCTGGTCGGTGAGCTGATGACCGCCGCCCGCAAGCGCGGCACCGTACGGCCGGGCCTCTACTACTCGCTCGGCGAGTTCTTCAACCCGGCCATTGGCCGGCCGATGAAGAACTTCTACACCGACGAGGAAATCCCGATGGTCGGCTACAAGCCGGTCGAGGACTATGTCGGCGACTACGAGTTGAAGCAGCTGTACGAGATCGTCGACCGGTACGACCCCGAGCTGCTGTGGGCGGACGGCCAGTGGTTCCGGCCCACCGGGGAGCCGCCGTGGCGCAGCGAAGAGCCCATGGCCTACTACTACAACAAGGCCAAGAACGGGGCCCGGCCCAAGGGTGTCGTGGTCAATGACCGCTTCGACACCCACTTCGACTTCGCCACCTACGAGCAGCGCACCAACCCCACCATGGACCCGCAGAAGTGGGAGTGCTGCATCACCATGGGTTACTCCTGGGGCTACAACAAGCACGAGCTGGACGAGGACTACAAGACCTCCGAGTTCCTGATCCATCTGCTCGCCGACGTGGTCAGCAAGAACGGCAACCTGCTGCTGAACATCGGCCCCAAGCCCGACGGCACCATCCCCGCCATCATGCAGGAGCGGCTGCGTGACATCGGCGCCTGGCTGGATGTCAACCGCTCGGCGATCTACGGCTCGGCGCCGTGGGTACGGGCCGAGGAGGAGGGCAGCCCACTCGGCATCCGTTATACCGTCACCCCCGGCAGGTTCAACATCATCGCGCTGGGCGCCCCCAGCGGAACCCTGTCCGTGCCCGCCGACATCCCGATCGGCGCCACCTCGACGATCCGGCTGCTCGGCCACGACGGCCCGCTGCGGTGGACCCGCAAGGACGGCAAGATCCACATCACGGTCCCCTCCGCTCTCCCCAGCGACATCGCGAATACCTTCACCGTGGACTGGGACCGGGGACGAGCCTGATGACCGGACGCGACGAAACCCGGTTCGACACCCTCGGGCCCACCCTCACGGTGACCACGGTGCCCGCGGACCCGGCCGGCGGCGACGCGGTGACGGCCACCGCGCACCTCACCAACGACTGCCCCTTCCCGCTCCGCGACGCCGTGCTCCACCTGATCGGCCCGGGCGCGACGACGGCCGCCAGAACCATCCCCCTCGGCGACCTGCGGCGCGGCGCGAAGGCCACCCGCAGCTGGCAGACCGCGATGCCCGCCGACGTGGCGGGCGACGTATCGTTCACCGCGCACCTCGTCTTCGACGTCGACGGCAACAGCTCCGACTGCGCCCGCTCCGCCAGGACCGTCAGCATCCCCTACGAGCCCAACGGAGTGCGGGAGCCGTACACCACCTTCGCCACCACCGACGACGCCACGTTCGGCCAGTACGCCCCCGGCCAGTTGGTCATCTGGGCCGGCGGCCGGGACCTGTCCGGCGGCACCGACGAGAAAGGGGTCATCTACCTCCCCGGCGTCGCCGCCGAGTCGTGCGTGATACAGGTCAGGACAGCCGGCCTGACCGGCAGCGACAACCCCAGCGCCAAATCGGGGATCGCGATCGCAGGCGACCTGACCGCACCCGGCAAGGGCGGCTACGCGGTGCTGACCATGTCCGCCCGGTACGGCCTCGAATTCATGACGGACAGTGACGGCGACGGCCGCCTGGACACCTGGGCCGGGGGCGGCGGCTCCTACCACCCTGCCTGGCTGCGCCTGGTGCGCTCGGGCGCCACCTATACCGCGTACGCCACCGGCAACGGGCTGGCGTGGGAGCAGGTCGGCACCGCGACCCTCCCCTCGGCGAGCGGCGCCGGGGACGCGGGAGTCATCGCCAGCGCCGTCAATGCCAACTACCCGGGCACCACCGTCCGGGCGGTCTTCGATCACTTCTCGGTGGAGGCGCTATGAACGGCCACGCATACCGGCCTGACGAGGACTTCCTCACCCCGCCCGTCTCGCTGACCGTGTCGCCGACGAGTCCGGAGGCGGGCTCAACGGTGACGCTGACCGCCACCGTCACCAACACCGCCCGGATCGCGCTGAGTGACACGGTGCTCTACCTCGCCGTGGACGGCACTGGGCGGCCGTCCCGTCTGGGCAGCCTGGCGCCCGGTGCCACGGCCACCCGCAGCTGGCGTACCCGGCTCGCCGACGACGCCGAGGGCCTCGTCTCGTTCACCGCCCACGCGCTCTTCGACGTCCACCGCGACGGCTCCGACTGCGCCCGCGCCACCTCGTCGGTGCGGCTGCCGAACCTGTCCCTCGCCGGAGCCTTCGACAACGCGGGCATCGCCTCCGACGACGCCCTCACGGTCGCCGACATCGACGGGTCGCGGTCCAGCCTGTCCGCTCAGGCGCTGGCCTCGGTCGGGCTGACGCCGGGAGCGGTGGTGACCTACGACGGGACAGCCTTCACCTGGCCGGACACCCGGCCGGGCAACAAGGACAACGTCGTCGCCTCCGGGCAGACCGTGCTGCTGTCCGGCTCGGGCTCCCGGCTGGCCTTCCTCGGTACCAGCACCTGGGGCGAGGGCAAGGGCGAGGGAGCCGTCGTCTACGCCGACGGCACGCGGCAGGCGTTCTCCGTCGCCGTCCCGGACTGGTACGGGGCGAACGGCTCCGCCGCGGTGGTGGTGCCGTACCGCCACATCTCCACAGGCCGGGACGACACCCCTGTCAGCCTTTACGTGTTCGGCGTCGAAATTCAGGACAAAGAGGTGCGCGCCGTCGTGTTGCCGAAGGTCAGCGACGGCCTGCAGTCGGGCGTCCCCGCTCTGCACATTTTCGCGATGACGGTCGGCTGAAAGGACAATCATGAACAGCAACGAAGGCGTCAGCCGCAGACGAGTGCTGACCGGAGCGGCCGCCGTGGGCGGCGCGCTGCTGCTGGCGCAGCCGCAGGCCGCCCGGGCGGCCGCCGAGAACGGGAGCGCCGGACCGTTCGACACGGCACCGGCCGCCGCCGCGCTGCGGCGGCTGGTGCCCGGCCACCACCAGCAGGTCACGCTGCGCGCGGTGGCGGCCGGCGACGGCGACCACTTCCGGGTCACCGGCCGGGCCGGGAGCATCACGGTGGAGGGCACCAGCCCCGCCGTACTGCTCACCGGGTTCAACCGGTACCTCGCCGAGGCCGCGAAGGCCGACATCTCCTGGAACGGGGAGCAGCTGAACCTGCCCCGGCTGATGCCCTCGCCCGGCACGGAGATCACGGGAGCGGCGAACGTCGCCCACCGGTTCGCGTACAACGACACCAACGAGGGCTACACCGGCGCCTACCGGAGCTGGAAGGCCTGGGAGCGCGAGATCGACGTACTGGCGCTGCACGGCATCAACGAGGTGCTCGTGTACATCGGTGCCGACGCGGTCTACTACGACACCTTCCGGGACTTCGGCTACTCGGACGCCGAGCTGCGGGCCTGGATCCCCGCCCCTTCCCACCAGCCCTGGTGGTTGCTGCAGAACATGTCGGGGTTCGGCGGTCCGGTGTCCAAACACCTCATCGACCAGCGGGCCGCCCTCGCCAAGAAGATCGTCAACCGGGTGCGGGAACTCGGCATGACCCCCGTGCTGCCGGGCTACTACGGCACCGTGCCGGACGACTTCCTGGCCAAGAACCCCGGCGCGTCGCTGGTTTCCCAGGGCACCTGGGGCGCCTTCAAGCGCCCCGACTGGCTCGATCCGCGCACGGATCTCTTCGCCGAGGTCGCCGCCGCCTTCTACCGGCACCAACGGGAACGCTTCGGCGACAGTTCGATGTACAAGATGGACCTGCTGCACGAGGGCGGCAACCCCGGTGACGTGCCGGTCCCCGAGGCGGCCAAGGCCGTCGAGGCGGCTCTCCAGAAGGCACATGCCGGGGCGGTCTGGGCGATCCTGGGCTGGCAGACCAACCCGAGCCGGGAGATCCTCGGCGCGGTCGACAAGAGCACGATGCTCGTTGTCGACGGCCTGTCCGACCGCTACACCACCGTCACGGACCGGGAGAGCGACTGGGACAGCACTCCGTACGCCTTCGGCTCCATCTGGAACTTCGGCGGTCACACGCCGATCGGTGCCAACGCTCCCGACTGGGTGGACCAGTACCCGAAGTGGCGGGACAAGACGGACAGCGCGCTCGCCGGGATCGCGATGATGCCGGAGGGCGCCGACAACAACCCCGCCGCGATGGCCCTGTTCACCGAGTTGGCCTGGACGCCCGGCACCATCGGCCTGGATGGCTGGTTCGCCTCCTATGCCGTGTCCCGGTACGGCGGCGAGGACCCGCACGCCGTCGCCGCCTGGAAGGCGATCCGTGACACCGCGTACAACATGTCCCGCACGGACTCGTGGAGCGAGGCGCCCGACGGGCTGTTCGGCGCCCGGCCGAGCCTGGGCGCCAACAAGGCTGCCGCGTGGGGCCCGGAGGCCGACCGCTACGACATCACGGCCTTCGACACGGCGCTCACCGAACTGCTCCAGGTCGCGCCGGGGCTGCGCGACAGCTCGGCCTACGCGTACGACCTGGCCGACGTGACCCGTCAGGTGCTGTCCAACCGCAGCCGGGTGCTACTGCCCCAGATCAAGGCGGCGTACGAGGCCGGGGACCGCGCCCGCTTCGACCGGCTCACCAAGACCTGGCTCAGCTGGATGAAGCTGATGGACAAGGTGCTGGCCACCAGCGGCCGGCATCTGCTCGGACGGTGGCTGGCCGACGCCCGTTCCTGGGGCGCCACCACGGCGGAGAAGGACCAGCTGGAGTACGACGCGCGGTCGATCATCACCACCTGGGGCGGCCGGGCGAGCAGCGACGAGGGGCTGCACGACTACGCCAACCGGGAGTGGTCCGGGCTGCTCAGCGGCCTCTACCACCTCCGCTGGAAGACGTACTTCGACGAGTTGTCCGCGGCGCTCGCGGCCGGTCGGCAGCCGGCCGAGATCGACTGGTTCGCGCTGGAGGACCGCTGGGCGCATCAGCACGACAGCTACCCGGTGCGGACGTCGGGCGACATCCACAAGCTGGCCCGGAAGGTGCGGGACACCCTGACCGCGGATCCCCACCAGGTGGCGCTGACCGCGTCCGCCGACCGGGCAGCGGTGGCCGAAGGACGCCCGGTCACGGTCACCGTGTCGTTCACCAACCGCAATGGATTCGGCCCCGCGACGGATGTGAGCCTGTCGGCTGACGCACCGGAGGGGATGACCGTCGAGTCGGCCGGCCCGACCACCGCGGCGTCCGTCGCCCCGGGCGAGACATTCTCGGCGAGCTTCCGGGTCACCCTCACGGCGACCGACGGCGCGCTGGTCTCCCGGGTGCCGGTGGGCGCGTCCTACCGGACCGGCGGCTCGCGGGGCTCGGCCTCGGCGGCGGTCCGACTGATGGCGGGCACCGGTGTACAGGCGCCTTACCGAACGGCTTCCTTCAACGACGCCGTCTTCGGCCAGTCGGGGGACGGACTCGCCATCGAGGGCGGTGGCGCCGATCTGTGGGGTGGCACCAATGAGTTCGCCACGATCCACCGGGTCGCCGCGTTCGGCTCCGCCTCGGTCGCGACGGTCCAGGTCACCTTGCAGGACAACACCGGCGGCTGGGCCCGCGCCGGGCTGATGGTCCGTAACGACCTCTCCGCGAACGGCGACGGCTCGGCCGGGTACGTCAATCTGGCGGTGACACCGTCCAACGGATGCGCACTGTCCTGGGACGCCGACGGCAACGGAACATTCGACTCGATCGAACTGTCCGGGTCCTTCACCGCGCCGGTGCATCTGCGGCTGACGCGCTCCGGCAACACCTATACCGGCGAGTGCAGCAGTGACGGCGTCTCATGGACCACGGTCGGCACGGCCACCCCGGGCGGCGTTGCCGACGCCCAGGACATCGGGGTGTTCATGACGGCTGCCAACGGCTGGACCGGCACCCGCGGGATCGCCGCCTTCCAGGGCTTCTCCGTCACCTGAGCCGGCGGGGTCCGTGCGATCTTGCTCAACCCCATGGCACCGGCCACCGGGTCCAGAACACGCAAGGTCGCCTGCTGACCTGCCAAGGTCTACCAGGACGCTTCAGCCGGAGGTCTGGAACGTCTCGATCTCGCAGCGCGCCACGCCGCTCTTGTCGATTCTGGCGTCGCTGGTGATCAACGGCAGTCCCAGACTCTCGGCCAGGGCGACATACTGCGCGTCGTAGGCGTAGAGGTTGCTCGACAAGCCCTTGACGCGATCCCAGAGGATCAACGTCTCATGCCGGTCGAGCGCCAGATCGCGGTACGTCGCCACGGCCTTGCGGAGCTGCTTCTCGCTCAGCTTGGGCTCGCCGCCACGCCGGCCGCGCGCCAGGCCGAGCAATGCGGACATGATCTCGTAATCGATCAGGTGCGGTGCGGCGAGACGGTCCTCCTTGGCGACACGTTCGCGTACCCGGTGCCCGGTGGGGCCGTCGTCGCTCAGGAAGAAGACGAGTGCCGAGCAGTCGACGACGATCAACGGCCCGCCCTCGCGTCGTCGATCGCGGCCAGCACGTCCGACGTACTCAGGCTCGTCCCGGCCTCGGCTTCCGCGCGGGTGGCGGCCTCGGCGAGCGTGGGCCTGGCGGCTTCACGGACGAGGAGGTCGAGTGCGTAGGCCTGTAGCGACTTGCCCGCCTTCGCGGCGCGGGCCTTCAGCGTGGCAAGGGCATCGTCCGGCACATCGCGAATAGTCAGGGCAGTCATGCCTGCATTTTAGCAGCATTGCATGCAAAGCGCAGTTTCGCTTGCGCTGCTGATGTCGGAGACTGATGCTCCTATTGCCTGTCAAGCGGCTTGGAGCCAGTCGCGGTAGGCGTGGGCGAGGTCGTCGTCTCGGCGGATTCCGCGTTCGAGGGTGGAGATGGCGGTCGGCCAGACGCCGAAGTGCTGGGCTGCGGCGGTGAGAGTGATGTTCTTGGACTGCCGCAGGGGCCGCAGGTCGGCGATCTCGGGGACGGTGACTGTGGTGGTCGGGCAGCGGAACATCTCGCGGGTGATGGCACGTTTGAGGAGCCGGATGATCTCTTTCTTCGTCCGGCCGGCGGCGATCTGGCGTGCTACGTAGTCGCGGGTGCGGGGGTCGCTGGACATGCGGACCAGGGCGATGCGGTAGAGGGCGGCGTTGGCCTGCCGGTCGCCGCCGCGTGAGAGCCGGTGGCGGTTGGTCCGGCCGCTGGAGGCGGGGACGGGCGCGGCTCCGCAGAGGGCGGCGAAGGAAGCCTCGGTCCGCATGCGTTCGGGATTGCC
>NZ_JBSFMM010000078.1:0-47126 GCF_053599555.1 Streptomyces sp. NPDC000941 | reverse complement strand
ATCCGTTTACTCTTTTACGCCTCGGGGTTAACCGTTCTCATATCCACCGCAACGTCAACCCGCCCGGAGGAGGCCGAGCACCGCCCACCACCAACCGTCGTACGGGCCGCCGCCGGTCCGCGGCACCACACGATCCGGCTGCTCCCCCGGCCCCCGGGACCCCCGGGAGCAGCGCGTCACCGCAGAGCGGCCCGCAACGCCCGTACCAGCGCCTGTGGGCGCGGGTCGGCCGTGACGCCGCGCTGCATTCCGTTGGTGACATAGCCGAAGCCGATGCCCGATTCGGGGTCGGCGAAGGCGAGGGAGCCGCCGCGGCCCGGGTGGCCGAAGGAGCCGGGGGTCAGGAGCGGGGAGGCCGGGCCGTGCAGCATGTAGCCGAGGCCGAAGCGGGTGCCGATGACCAGCACCTCGTCCGGGCCCGCGGACTCTTCCGTACGGGCCAGGGTGAGCGTCGCGGGCGCGAAGAGGCGGCCGCCGGATCGCAGGGGGCCTGCCGAAGACTGGGGGGCCGAGGGCAGCGGGCCGATGAGCGCCGCGTAGAAGCGGGCCAGCGCGTCGGCGGTGGCGACGCCGCCCGAGGCGGGCAGTTCGGCCTCGAGGTAGGCGGGGTCGTTCTCGTCCGGCGCCGGGCTGATCGCCCCGAAGGCGCGCCGGGTGAGCGAGTCGGGGTTCTGGTACGCCTCGGCGACCGACCGCTTGGGCCGCAGCCGCGGGCCCTGTGCGGCGGGCACGGGCGGGGCCTCCACGGGCCCGATCCGGCCGACGCGGGCGCGCTGCTCGGGTGGCAGCCCGAGCCACAGGTCGAGCCCCAGCGGCCGGGCTATCTCCTCGGCTATCCAGCGGCCGATGGTCCGCCCGGTGACCCGCCGGACGAGCTCGCCGATCAGCCAGCTGTAGGTCTGCGCGTGGTAGCCGTGGGCGGTGCCCGGCTCCCATACGGGCCGCTGGGCGGCGACCGCCCGCGGGCCGTGGAAGCCGTCGATGGCCTGGACGGGGACCAGCGGGGTGTCCAGTACGGGCACCCCGGCGCGGTGGTTGAGCAGATGCCGTACGAGGACCCGCTCCTTGCCGTTCGCCTTGAACTCCGGCCAGTACGTGCCGACCCGGCCGTCCAGGTCGAGCTGGCCGCGCTGGTGGAGCAGCAGCGGGACGGCGGCGGCGACGCCCTTGGTGACGGACCGGACGACCTGCGCGGTGTCCTGTGCCCACGGCTCGCCGTCGGCGTCCTCTTGAACATCCTTCACGCCGGCCCACAGGCCGACGACCTTGCGGCCCTCCCGGTACACCGTCACGGCCGCGCCGCGGTCGCCGCGCCGGGCGAAGTTGTCCACGAAGGCGTCCCGGACCGGTTCGAATCCGTCGGCCACCGTGCCCTGGACGTCCACCACTGATCCGTACTCCCACCATGCCGAGGGCGAAGTGTGCTCCCCCCATGGTGCATCGCCCCCGCCGGATACCTCAGACCGGGGCCGTCACCGAGCGGGGGTCGAAGCCGAAAGGCAACTCCAGTCGATTTTCCCTCATCAGGGCCTCGTCGCACAGCAGGTCCTGGGTGCGGCCGTCGGCGGCGATCACTCCGCCGCTGAGCACCACGGAGCGCGGGCACAGCTCCAGCGCGTACGGCAGGTCGTGGGTGACCATCAGCACCGTGACGTCCAGGGAGCGCAGGATGTCGGCCAGCTCGCGGCGCGAGGCGGGGTCGAGGTTGGAGGAGGGCTCGTCCAGCACCAGGATCTCCGGTTCCATGGCCAGGACGGTCGCCACCGCCACCCGCCGCCGCTGTCCGAAGGAGAGGTGGTGCGGCGGGCGGTCGGCGAACTCGGCCATGCCGACCCGTTCCAGGGCCGTGATCACCCGCTGCTCCAGCTCCGCGCCGCGCAGCCCGGCCGCGGCCGGGCCAAACGCGACGTCCTCGCGCACCGTCGGCATGAACAGCTGGTCGTCGGGGTCCTGGAAGACGATCCCGACGCGGCGGCGGATCTCGGCCAGATTCC
Source organism: Streptomyces sp. NPDC000941 (assembly GCF_053599555.1). Classification (NCBI taxonomy): domain Bacteria; kingdom Bacillati; phylum Actinomycetota; class Actinomycetes; order Kitasatosporales; family Streptomycetaceae; genus Streptomyces; species Streptomyces sp. NPDC000941. The sequence goes on along the minus strand of NZ_JBSFMM010000078.1, from coordinate 45,132 downwards.
GCTTGGCGACCGGCAGCCCGGCCACGGTGACGGTCCCCGCGCCCGCGTCCAGGATCCCGTTGAGGTGCAGGACCAGGGTGGTCTTGCCCGCGCCGTTGGGCCCGAGCAGCGCGACGCGCTCGCCGCGGGCCACGGTCAGGTCGACGCCGAAGAGGGCCTGGTGGCCGTCGGGGTAGGCGTACGCCAGGCCGGATACTTGGAGGGAGGGTGGGGTGGCCTTGGGAGTGGTCTCGGGAGTGGTCTCCGCGGGAGACGAGCCGGTCATATCAACATCCATCCGGTCAGGCAGACCACCAGCGCGGTCAGGGGAAGGGCCGCGGCGGACAGCCACTGGGCCCGGGTCGCCGTCATATCGTCGATCACGGGCATGGTGCCCGCATAGCCCCGGCTGATCATCGCCAGGTGGACCCGCTCGCCGCGCTCGTACGAGCGGATGAACAGCGCCCCCGCGGACTTGGCGAGCACGCCCCAGTGACGCACCCCGCGCGCCTCGAAGCCGCGCGACTGGCGGGCGATCCGCATCCGCCGCATCTCGTCCGTGATGACGTCCCCGTAGCGGATCATGAACGACGCGATCTGGACCAGCAGCGACGGCATCCGCAGCCGCTGGAGCCCCAGCAGCAGGGCGCGCAGCTCGGTCGTGGAGGCCAGCAGCACGGAGGCGGCGACCCCGAGCGTGCCCTTGGCCAGGATGTTCCAGGCGCCCCACAGGCCGGGGCGGCTGAGCTCCATCCCGAGCACCGCGACGCGCTCGCCGTCCGCGACGAACGGCATCAGCACGGCGAAGGCCACGAAAGGGATCTCGATCAGCAGCCGCCGCAGCACATACCCCGCCGGAATCCGCGCCGCCGCCGCGACCGCCGCCAGCGCCACGGCGTACGCCCCGAAGGCCCACACCGCCTCGCGCGGGGTGGAGACGACGACCAGTACGAAGCAGAGCACCGCGGCGATCTTGCACTGCGGGGGCAGGGCGTGCACCGGCGAGCGGCCCTCCCGGTACAGCCTGTGGGCGTGACCCGCGCCCATGTCAGACCGTCTCGGAGGGGTGCGCGGACGGAACGGCGGCAGGCCCGGCGGCGGCCTTCTTCGCGCGGCGCCGTACGACGATGAACAGCCCCGAGCCCACGGCGAGGGTCGCGCCGACCCCGATCACCCCGGCCAGGCCGCCGGAGAGCCGGGCGTCGGAGATGTCCTTGACGCCGTAGTCGGCGAGCGGGGAGTCCTTGCCGGCGTGGTCCTCGGTCTTCTTGTCGATGCCGTTGTCGTGGGCGACCTTCTCCAGGCCGTCCGGGCTGGCGGACGCGTAGAAGCTGACCACTCCGGCACACAGCAGCGCCGCCGCGACCCCGATCGCCCACACCCGCCGCGCCGACCGCCGCGCCGCCGGCGCGGTCACCGCCACCAGGCCGAGCGCCCCCGCGGCCACCGCGACCACGACCCACGGGGCGATGATCAACCCGGCGGTCCCGTAGGCCTCTTCGGCCTCGGACAGGACCGGACGGGTCAGCAGGGTGCCCCCGATGACACCGACCACGGTGCCGAACGCCGCCGGGATCAGGGCCTGGGCCATATAGGCCCGTACGACCTGGGCGGGGGTGAACCCGAGCGCCTTGAGGACGCCGATCCGCCGCAGCCCGCCGCCGACCGCGCCCGCCACCACATTGCCCACGATCAGCACCGCCATGACCAGCCCGAGCACGCCGAAGGCGACGAGGAACGGCACGAACACCGCGGTCTCCTGCTCGGCCTCCCGTTTGACGGCGAGCCAGGACTGGTCGCCGACCCGCGCCCCGGCGGGCGCCGCCGCCGTCACCGCCGCGCGCCCCGCGGCGATCCGGGCGCCGGTGTCCGCGTCGGCGAAGCGGTAGAGCATCTGATAGCCCGCCCGCGCGCCGGGCGCGGTCAGCGAGGCGATCTGAGAGGGGGCCACCCAGGCGTCGGCGGTACGGCTGACCGAGCGGGCCACGCCGACCACGGTCAGCGTCGGCTCGCCGGGCAGGTCGGGGAAGCTCAGCCGCAGGCCCGGCTCAGGGGGCACTCCGGCCTCGGCGGACAGCACGATCTGGCCGGGCCTGGTGGCCCAGACCCCCTGGGTCAGGGTGACGCGGTCGACCGGATCGCGGCCGGGATCGGCGCGGCCGACGACCGACATCGGTACGAGCTTCTCGCCGTCGAGGCTCGGGGTGGCCGACGCGGTCGGGAAGGGCCCGGCCGCCGCCGTGACCCCGCGGGCGTCCGCGGACCCGGCCAGCTGCGCGGCCGTGGCCCTGGCCGCGTCGTACCGCACCGACAGATGCGCACCGCGCTGCTTGGCGAAGGCGTCGGCGAACGGCGCGCTGGAGGCCACGAGCAGCGAGGCGCACAGGACGGCCGCGGTCACGGCCATCGTGGTGGCCAGCCCGATCACGGCGTTCTGCACCCGGCGGCGGCGCACCCCCGAGCGCACGACCCGGCCCAGGGCGCTCATCGGGCCTCCTCCGCCATGACGGTGTGCCCCTCCGCGGCGATCCGGCCGTCGACCAGCCGGACCGTACGCGTCGTACAGGACTGCGCCAGCGCGAGGTCATGGGTGACCAGGACCACGGTCTGCCCGGCGGCGTTGAGCTCGGTGAGCAGATCGCGGACGGCCTCGCCCGCGGCGGTGTCCAGCGCGCCGGTCGGCTCGTCCGCCAGCAGCAGCGCGGGGCGGTTGACCAGGGCCCGGGCCACCGCGACGCGCTGCCGCTCGCCGCCGGACAGCCGCCCCGGGTAGGCGTCGGCGTGCCGGTCGACGCCGAGCGACTGGAGCAGTTCGGCCGCGCGCCGGTGAGCGGCGCCCCGCGACCGGCCGGCCATCCGCGCGGGCAGGGCGACGTTGTCGGCGACGGTCAGATCGTCGAGCAGATTGAAGAACTGAAAGACCATGCCGATCTTCGCGCGCCGGAAGCGCGCCGACGCCGCCTCGCCCAGAGTGTCCACGCGCACGCCGTCCACCGTGACCGTTCCGGAGTCCGGCCGGTCCAGGCCCGCGACCAGGTTGAGCAGCGTGGACTTGCCGCTGCCGGACGGTCCGAGGATCGCGACGGCCTCCCCGGGCCGCACGGTCAGCGACACGTCGTCCAGCGCGGGCGGCCCCTCGTCGTATCCGCGGCTCACATCCCGCAGTTCGATCACCGGCGTGGTCATGCTCGTCTCCCTAGGTCCATGCGTGTGACGCGGTTGGACGCTAGGCGCGGGCGCCTCCGGGGCACGTCGCTCGGCCGGGGCATTTCCGGTACCGCGCCGGGATGAGGGCGGCCGGTGTCATCCCCGCGATGTAGGCGAGCGATGTAGGGGCGGGCGCTCCGAAGACCGGGGGGAGGATGTTCCGGGCCTGGTCCGGTGGCGAGAATGAGCCGGTGATGAACGTGCCGTTGCCGGCCCGGCTGCGCGAACTGACCGAGTTGCTGAAGCGCGCGACCGGCCCGCTGCCCCTCCCCACCCGCCGAGGCATGGTCTTCGACGTGGCGTTGGCGCTGGCGCTGGGTATCGCCAGCGTCCAGTACGCCGTGGAGCACTGGGACGGGCAGGTCCAGACGGTCGTCGACGGCGTGGTCGAACCGTGGGTCCCTGCCGAGCCGTCCGAACCCGCGCCCCCACCTGTGCCGCCGCCGCTCCCGCACGAGCCGCCCCCGGACCCGGGCTGGCTGGCGGGCTGGCTCCTCCCGGTGACCTTGGCGGTCGCCGCCTCGGCGCCGCTCGCGCTGCGCCGCCGTTATCCGCTCGCCGTGCTGTGGATCGTGACGGTCGCGGTCGCGCTGACGCCGACGGAGACGCCCAGGATCACCTCGTACGCCTGCGTGATCGCCGCCTACGGCGCCGCGGCCTACAGCCCGTACCGGGTGGCCACGCTGGCGAGTCTGCCGGTGGCGGTGTTCGCGCTGAGCAGGCTCGCGGACGGCACGCTGCCCGTCGTCCAGAACGAGTACATCCCGCTGCTGATCCTGGTGCCGATCGTGGTGGCGGCCAACGGGCTGCGCACCTGGAAGCTGCGGGCGGGCGAGAGCGACGCGCGGATGTCCGCGCTGGAGCGGGAGCGGGCCGAGGAGCTGCGCCGCGCCGCCGAGCAGGAACGCGCCCGTATCGCCCGCGAGTTGCACGACGTGGTGACGCACAACGTGAGTGTGATGGTCATCCAGGCCGGGGCCGCCCGCAAGGTCATGGCGACCACCCCCGACCGGGCCCGCGAGGCGCTGCTCGCGGTCGAGGCGAGCGGCCGGGCGGCGATGGCCGAACTGCGTCACGCGATGGGCCTGCTGACGATGGACGAGGACACCATCGGCACCGACGGAGCCGCCACCCCGGACCTCGCCCCGCAGCCGGGCCTGGGCCAGTTGGACGCGCTGGTCGCCCGGGTGCGGGAGGCCGGGCTGCCGGTCGAGCTGACGGTGTCCGGGACGCCGCGGCCCGTCCCGTCCGGGGTCGGCCTCGCCGCGTATCGCGTGGTGCAGGAGGCGCTGACCAACACCGTGAAACACGCGGCCGGATCGACGGCGGAGGTCACCGTCGCCTACGGCGACGACCGGTTGCGGGTGGCGGTGACCGACACCGGCGGCACCCCCAGCGCGTCCGCGGCGGCCGGTGGCGGGCGCGGGCTGATCGGACTGCACGAGCGGCTGTCCGTCTACGGTGGGACCCTGCACACCGGGCCGCGCCCCGGTGGCGGTTACCGCGTCGAAGCAACCATCCCCCTGGAGGAGATGTGCCCCCTGGAGGAGATGTGACTTCTGGACGAGAGGCGACCTCTGGACGAGAGGTGACCGGGCCGCTGCGCGTGGTGGTCGCCGACGACCAGGCGCTCGTCCGTACGGGCTTCACCATGATCCTGGCGGCCGACGGCATCGACGTGGTCGCCGCGGTGGCGGACGGGGGCGAGGCCGTCGAGGCGGTCCGGCGCACCCGGCCCGATGTGGTGCTGATGGACATCCGGATGCCGGAGGTGGACGGCCTGGAGGCCACCCGGCGCATTCTGAGCGGCGCCCCCGGCGAGCCCCGCGTGATCATCCTGACCACGTTCGACCTCGACCACTTCGTCTACGCGGCGCTGTCCGCCGGGGCCAGCGGCTTCCTCCTCAAGGACGTCACCCCCGAGCATCTGGTCGCCGCCGTCCGCATGGTCCGCGACGGCGACGCGCTGCTGGCCCCGGCCATCACCCGCCGCCTCGTGGAGCGTTACGCCCGCCGGGACCCCGACACCTCCGCGCTCCACCGCGACCTGGCCGCGCTGACCCCGCGCGAGGCGGAGGTGCTGCGGCTGCTGGCCCAGGGCCTGTCCAACGCCGAACTCGCCGCCCGCCTCCACCTCTCCGAGGCCACCGTCAAGACCCATGTCGCCCGCATCCTCGCCAAGCTCGGGCTGCGCGACCGGGTCCAGGCCGTGGTCGTGGCGTATGAAACCGGGCTGGTCAGCCCCGGTGCGCGACGGGATGCCGACGGCGGCTGAGAACAACGTTGAGAAGAACCGCCCCCGTTTACGTATCTCTTCGGTATGCGACGACAACCGATGAGGGGCGGCCCGGTGAAAAACAGGAAGAGACATAAGCGGTCCCGAGTGATCGTTATGTCCGTGGTCGGTGTGACGGCCTTGGCTGTCGGGGGCGGAGCGCTCCTGATGACCGACAACAACGCCTCGGCCGCCAAGGAGACCCCGGCGCAACAGGCGGCCGCGCGGGCCGGTATGACGGTCAAGTGCCCGGATGTCGCGACGAGCCTGTCGAACGTGCCGCAGCAGGCGCGGCCCGCCGTCAACAACGAGCTGGCGAAGATGGACAGCCAGGTCGCCGACGCGTACCAACGGCTCGCGGAGCCGGGCGCGAAGGCCGACCAGGAGTCCGTACGCACCCGCGTACTGGACCCGCTGACATCCGAGCGGCGGCAGACCCTGGACCGGATCGCCACCGAGATCGAGAAGGTCAAGACCCGCCCGTCGGGCCTGGACTCGCTCGCGGCCTGCACCGTCAAGCAGGACCAGGCGGCGGCGGACGCCCAGGCCGCGGCGCCGAACACCCCCGCGGCGGGGGACGCGGCCCCGACCGCGGGCGCACAGGGCGCGGGCAGTCAGGGCGCGGGTGCCCAGGGCACCGGCGGTCAGCAGCAGTCCGGCCCGCAGCGGGCGGACTTCGTGGACATCCGCAAGGTCAAGCCCAACGTCAAGAACCCGCGGGTGCAGGCCAAGGGCTCCAAGGGCACCTTCTCCTCGCGCTGCGGACGCAACGAGAACAAGCACTTCAACTCCGACAACGTCATCGTGGCCCCCGGCGTGGGCAACGGCGCCCACCACATGCACGACTACGTCGGCAACAAGAAGACGGACGCCTTCGCCTCCAACCAGGTCCTCGAATCCGCCGGGACCACCTGCACCAACGGCGACCGTTCCACCCACTACTGGCCGGTCCTGCGGCTCCAGGACGGCACGAAGGAGTTCGACGCGGGCGCCCCGGGCGGCGGTACGGAGGGCAACGTGGGGCGCATCCTGCGGCCCACCTCCGTACAGCTCAGCTTCAAGGGCAACCCGGTCTCCAAGGTCGTGGAGATGCCCAAGTTCCTGCGCATCATCACCGGTGACGCCAAGGCGTTCACCAACGGCACGGTCAACGCCAACGCGTCCTGGAGCTGCACCGGATTCGAGAACCGCCAGCTGAAGGACAAGTACCCGGTGTGCCCGAAGGGCAGCAACGTGGTGCGCACGTTCAAGTTCCAGAGCTGCTGGGACGGCAAGAACATCGACAGCGCGAACCACCGTACGCATGTGGCGTTCGCCGGCGCGGACGGCTCGTGCCAGCAGGGGTTCAAGGCCATTCCGCAACTGGTCCAGCGGATCACCTACAAGCTCGCACCCGGCGCCCGCAACTTCGCGGTGGACAGCTTCCCGGAGCAGTTGCACAAGCCGGTGACGGACCACGGCGACTTCATCAACGTAATGTCGCAGAAGCTGATGAAGCAGGCCGTGAGCTGCATCAACAGCGGCCGCAAGTGCGGCTGACACACTGACCCGGCAGGGGGCCAGTCCCCCTGCCGGGCCTATCGCACGTCCCCCGAGGCCCATCTGGCGGTGACAAATGTCGCTGCCCGCCCGCTGAACAGAAGCTTCCGGAGCCACCCCGCTGCTACGCTCCGTCCGACTCGCCCTCGAGGCGCATGCGGGGCCCACCCCCGAGGACCTGGTACACGCCCGCCACCACGGCGGAATCCACCGTTCTGGGAGGCCCCCTTGAGACGCCCTGCTCATCCGAGACGCCCGGCCCGTCGTCCGTTACTGGCCGCCGCCGTCGCCCTCGTCGCGGGCCTCACCGCGACCACCAGCGCGAACGCCGCGGACACCCCGCTGCCGATCCAGACGGACGGCGTCTGGGGCATCGACTTCGCGGGCGGCACGCTGGCCACCGTGGAGCACAGCGCGTCCCGCGAGCAGTACGTCATGACGCGGCGGGTCGCGCCGGACGGGTCGACCGCAGCCACCCGGGTTCCGATGATGTACGCCGGTACGTTCGCCGACGGCGACCACATCAAGCGCGTACCGTGCGACGCGGGCGAATGCATCCCGCTGGTCGGCTCCGGCAACGGCGACGTCGGCCTTGTCTTCGTGGACGACGGCAAGGAATACGTCCAGATCCGGACGAGCCCCAACACCTACCACGGTGTGGAACCGGCCGTGACGGGCGCCCGGATCGTGGATGTCACCGGCCGCTACTTCCTCTACAACGCCCAGTCCACCAACAAGCAGTACCTCGACGACCTGCAGCCGTACCGCACCACCGACGTCCGGATCACCCGCTCCATCACCGCCGCCTCCGTCTGGGGCACCCGGCTGTGGGCCGCCAGCTCCACCGCCGGGACGGTCACCCAGACCGACATCAAGACCAAGAATCTCGTCGAGACGGTCGCCACGGGCGCGCCCTGCGTCATCAAGGAACTGCAGGTCATGGGGCGCTGGGTCTACTGGAGCTGCGGTACGACCGGCCCGGCCGGGGTCTACGACCGCACGGCCGAGAAAAGCTTCACCGTCCCCTCAGGACCCGCCCTCGTCGGCGACGGCTACCTGGTCCGCCACGACCGCACCACCGGCCAACTGCTGCTCACCGACTTCCACACCGGCACCGCCGCGGCCCCGCGCCCGATCGCGGACCTGCCGGCCGGCAACACTGCCGACCAGCGGCGGCTGACCTGGGCCGTGGACAAGTGGGGCGGCGACATCGCGTACGTCGACTCGGCCAACGCGATCCGCGTCGTGCCCAGCGGGGTCCCCACCCAGTCCCTGGCGAAGATCGAGTCCGATGTGGACGGCACCTCGCTGGATGTCGACAACGCGCAGTGGGGCAGCACCTGGCAGTTCAACAAGCCGGTGACCTGGACCTTCACCGTCAAGAACGCGAGCGGGCGCACCGTCCGCACCCTCACGGGGAGCGGCAGCCCCCAGGCGGACGTCGCGTGGGACGGCAAGACCGACGCGGGCACGTACACCGCCAACGGCCGCCACACCTGGACACTGACCGCCAAGGCCGTCGAGGGCGCCGGCACCAGCACCACCACCGGGGAGATCACCGTCACCGGCGCCTGACCGGCGGGGACGAACCCCACACCTGCGAAGCTCATACACCGACGACACATAGGGGCTGACATGGCACTCTTCGGCAACGCACACACTGTCGACCCGGCGGCAGCGCAAAAGGACTTCGAGCGACTGCTGGGGCAGGGCGAGCAGGTCCAGGCCGCGTACCAGTTGATACGCGACACCATCCTCTTCACCGACCGCCGTCTCATCCTCGTCGACAAGCAGGGGATCACCGGCAAGAAGGTGGAGTACCACTCCGTCCCGTACAAGAGCATCACCCACTTCGCGGTGGAGACCGCCGGCACCTTCGACCTCGACGCCGAGCTCAAGATCTGGATCTCCGGCACCGCCACCCCGGTCGAGAAGACCTTCACCAAGGGGGTCGACATCTACGAGGTACAGGCGATCCTGACGCAGTTCGTGGCCAAGTAGGGGCGGACCGCGACGGTGTTGAACGTCGTTTCCGGTGTCTGGGGCGAGGTGAAGCGGGCGTTGACGAGATAGAGGCGGTCGGCCCGGCGGGCGACGGTGGTGGGGACAGAGCCTGCCGGGCGAACTGCTGACGACGATCAGGATGAAGCCGTCGCATGGGGCATGGCTACCAGGGCGCCTTTCGTGGCCCACCCGAGCGGGGCACGACCAGGCCGAACTCATACGCCAGCATCACCGCCTGGGCCCGGTCGCGGGCGCCGAGTTTGGCCAGGACTCGGCTGACGTGGGTCTTGACGGTCTCGGCGCTCACCGTGAGGCGGGCGGCGATCTCGGCGTTGGACAGGCCCTCCGCGATGAGGCGGAGCACTTCGGTTTCGCGCGGGGTCAGGAGGGCGAGCGGGGAGGGTTCGGCGGTGTGGGGGCGTAGGCGGACGAACTCGCCGATGAGGCGGCGGGTGACGGTGGGGGCGAGCAGGGCTTCGCCGGCGGCGACCACGCGTACGGCCTCGAAGAGCCGTTCGGCGGTCATGTCCTTGAGGAGGAAGCCGCTGGCGCCGGCGGCCAGGGCGTCGTAGACGTACTCGTCGAGGTCGAAGGTGGTCAGCATGACGATGCGCGGGCCGCGGCCGGGTCCGGTGCCCGCCCCGGCACCCGCCCCGGCACCCGTCCCGGCACCCGCGATGATGCGGCGGGTGGCCTCAATGCCGTCCAGGACCGGCATACGCACATCCATGAGCACGACGTCGGGGCGCGTCTCGCGGCAGACCCCCACCGCCGCGGCGCCGTCCGCCGCGCTGCCGACGACGGACAGGTCGGGCTGGGTGTCCAGCAGTGCGCCGAATCCGGCGCGCACCACGTCCTGGTCGTCGGCGATGACGATGCGTACGGTCATGCGGCCGCCGCCTCGCGCAGCGGCAGTTCGGCCGCGACGACGAAGCCGCCCGCTGGGCCGTGTTCGGTGCGCAGGGTGCCGCCGGCCATGGCGACGCGTTCGCGCATGCCGAGGAGGCCGTGGCCGGGGGCGAGGCCGAGTTCGGTGAGGGCTGGACCGGCGCCCACGTCGCGTACGGTGACGCGCAGTGCGCCCTCGGCGTAGTGGAGTTCGACGTCGACCGGTGCGCCGGGGGCGTGTCGGCGGGCGTTGGTCAGGGCCTCCTGGACGATGCGGTAGGCGGTGAGCTGCAGGCCCGGGTCCAGGGGGGTGATCCGGCCGCGTACGACGAGCCGGACCCCGCCGCCCGCGGTGTCGCGGGCCTCGTCGACCAGGGTGAGGAGCTGGTCGAGTCCGGGCTGCGGGCGGCGCGTCGCGGGCGCCTCGGCCGCCGCGTCGTCGCGCAACACGCCCAGCAGACGGCGCATTTCGGTGAGGGCCTGCCGGGCCGTGTCGCCGATCGCCAGTAGCCGCTCGGCGCCCAGCGGGGGCAGCCCGGGGGTGGTCAGCCGGGCGGTCTCGGCCTGCACGGACAGGGTGGAGATGTGGTGGGCGACGACATCGTGCAGCTCGCGGGCGATCCGGGCCCGCTCGCCGCGCGCCGCGTGTTCCAGCACGGTGTGCGCGTACGCCCCCTCGGCCGCGGACCGGGCGGCGGCCTCCCCGCCGGCCCGCCGTGCCGCACCGGCGGCGAGCGCGGCCGCGGCGCCCGCCAGCAGGGCTATGCCGAAGGGCTTGCCGCCCGCCGCGGTCGGGGCCGGGCCCACCGCGTACGCCACGAAGGGGACGGCGAGCAGGAGCGTGGTGCGGGGCGAGCGGCGCAGTCCGGTCAGATAGAGCAGTGCGGCCAGGGCGGGCAGCGCGGCGGCGCACGGCAGCCGACCGCTGAGCGGGGTCAGCAGGACCGCGGCCGTCACCGCCGCGGCGGCGGGCAGGAGTTGGCTGCGGGCGAAGGCGAGCGGTGCCGTCGAGCCGAGGACCAGGGCCAGGGTGAGCGGAATGTCGGCGGCCGGGGGCCGGTCGGTGATGGGCACGACGGCCTGGAGCAGCCCGGCCGCGCACAGCGCCGCGGCCGCCACGAGCGGCAGGTCCGGGGCGCGACCGAGCCGCCGCAGCGCAGTCGCCATGGGCCCGGCCGCGCCGCGCGCCCCGGCCGCTGCGCGCTCAGCCGCCCCACGCCCGGCTGACCCAGCCGCCGCGTGCCCCGCTGCGCGCCCCGCAGCCCGCTCCGCCTCGCCGGCCAGGGGCTTTCTCCACCTCACGCCGGTCATTATGCGGCGGGCGGCGCTCCCTGCCGTCCCCCGTGCGGGGGACACCCGGGGCGGAAAGATTCCCCACCGGCGTGACGGCCTGCCGGACACCGCTGCGTAGCGTCCCTGGGCATGGCGAAAACCATGACGGGCCTCTCGATCGAGGCCCACGAACTGCGGAAGCGTTACGGGCCCACGGCGGCCGTGGACGGGCTGACGTTCGCGGTGCGGCCCGGGCTGGTCACCGGGTTCGTCGGGCCCAATGGCGCGGGGAAGTCGACGACCATGCGGATGGTGATGGGGCTCGACGCCCCGGACGGGGGCACCGCCATGATCGGCGGTCGGCCGTACGCCGCGCTGCGCGAGCCGTTGAAGGTCGTCGGGGCGCTGCTGGATGCCGAGGCGGTGCATCCCGGGCGTCGGGCGCGCAGTCATCTGCTGTGGCTGGCGCGGTACAACGGGCTGCCTGCGCGGCGCGTCGACGAGGTGTTGGAGCTGGTCGGGCTCGCGTCCGCCGCGCGGCGGCGGGCGGGGGGCTTCTCGCTCGGTATGCGGCAGCGGCTCGGTATCGCGGCGGCGCTGTTGGGCGATCCGCCGGTGCTGATTCTGGACGAGCCGGTCAACGGGCTCGATCCCGAGGGCATCCAGTGGATCCGTGGCTTTCTGCGGTCGCTGGCCGCCGAGGGGCGCACCGTGCTGGTCTCCAGCCACTTGATGAGCGAACTGGAGGACACCGCCGACCACGTCATCGTCATCGGCCGCGGCCGGCTGCTCGCGGACACCGATGTGGCGACGCTGCTGGCCGCCGCGTCCAAGGGGCGCGTGACGCTGCGTACCCCGCGCCGCGCGGAAGCGGTGACGGCGCTGACCGGGGCCGGGGCCGAGGTGGCGGTGCTGGGGCGCGACCGGCTCACCGTGGACGGGCTGGCCGCAGAGCGCGTGGTGGCGCTGCTCGGCGCGGGCGGGGTGCCGTTCTCGGAGGTGGCGGCGCATCGCGCCTCACTGGAGGAGGCCTACCTGGAGCTGACCCGGGACGCCGTCGAATTCCAGGCACGGGAGGGCTCGTGATACGCGCCATCCGCGCCGAGTGGACCAAGCTGATGTCGGTGCGCAGCACCGCCGTCGCCCTGCTGGCCGCCGTCGCCCTGACCGTCCTCATCGGCTATCTCGCCGCGCAGGGCGGCCATGGCAACGCCAACGACGCCCCGCAGACCGTCGACCACTTCAGCTTCGTACACCGCGAACTCACCGGCGACGGCTCCGTCACCGCACGCGTCGCCCGGCAGAAGGACAGCGCCCCCTGGGCGAAGTCCGGCGTCGTCATGAAGGCGTCCACGGCCGGCGGCTCCTCGTACGTCGCGCTGATGGTCACCCCAGACCACGGTGTACGGATGCTGGCCGACGCGAAGACCGAGGTCACCGGCGGCGGCGAGACCAACGCCCCGGTGTGGCTGCGGCTGACCCGCTCGGGGCGGGACGTGACCGGATACGAGTCGGCGGACGGCCGTACGTGGCGGAAGGTCGGCACGCTCACCGCACGCGCGCTGCCGACACGCGCCCAGGCGGGGCTGTTCGTGGCCTCCCCCGCGCGCAAGCACGAGCGCCATGTGGGCCCCGGCAATGTCACGGGCAGCTTCGAGCCCACCACCGGCACCACCGTCTTCGACCACGTGGCCCTGGCGCCGGCGGCGGGCGACTGGCAGTTGACGGACGTGGCCGAGGCTCCCACGGCCGGCGGGCCGCCCGCCGAGATCCGCACGGCGTCCGACAACCCGGGCACCCTGCGGCGCGACGGCGGCGCGTTCACCGTCACCGGGAGCGGCGACATGGGCCGCATCGGGATGGCCGGCGTCGGCGACATGCTCAACAGCTTCGACCGGGTCAAGGACAGCCTGTCCGGTGCGCAGTTCGCGATAATCGCGGCGATCGCGCTCGGTGTGCTCGCGGTGACCTCCGAGTACCGGACCGGCACGATCCGTACGACGTTCAGCGCCTCCCCGCGCCGGGCCCGGGTGCTGGCCGCCAAGGCCGTCGTGCTGGCGGGCACGGTCTTCGCCGCCGGGCTCGTGGCGACCGTCACCGTCCTGCTGCTCACCCGGCCGATCCAGAGCCGCAACGGCATGGGGCCGCCGACCTTTCCCGACCCTTCCCTCACCGACCCGGCGGTGCTGCGCGCGGTCGTCGGCACGGCAGCCGCCATGGCCCTGGTCGCGCTGTTCAGCCTGGGCGTCGGCGTGCTGGTGCGGCGTACGGCGGGGGCGGTGATCCTGCTCTTCTCGGTGTTCCTCGTGCTTCCGATCGTCGCCCGGATCAGCTCGGTCGGTGTCAACGACGGCGTCAACCGGGCAACCCCGATCGCGGGTCTGGCGATCCGCCAGACCCTCTCCCTGATCGACGACTCGATCAGCCCCTGGGGCGGCCTCGCCGTCCTGTGCGGGTACACGGCGGTGGCGCTCGGCGCCGCGTTCTGGGTGCAGGGCAGGCGCGATGCGTGAGACGCGGCGCACCGGGCGGACGCTAGGCGCAGGGCGGGCGCTGCGCGCCGAGTGGACCAAGTTGTGCACGGTGCCGTCCCAGCTGTGGACCCTGGCGGCCCTGGCCGCGCTGATGGCGGGCGTGACCGCGCTCACCGCCGCGGGCCAGGGGCGCCCCCGGGACACCCCGGCGGACCCGGTGGCGCTCGCCCTGTCGGGCGTCTACGCCGCGCAACTCGCCGCCCTCGCCGTCGGGGTGGCGCTGGTCGCCTCCGAGTACCAGCCGAGGGTGATCCGTACGACGCTGGCCGCGCACCCGGGACGGACCGGCGTCCTCGCCGCGAAGGCCGCCGTCGTGACCGCGGCGGTGCTCGGCGCCGGTGTCCCCGGGGTGCTCGGGTCGGTGCTGGCCGGGCGGGCCGTACTGGCGGGGCAGGGCCATGGCAGTACGGCCGCCCTGTCCGACCCGGCGCTGTGGCGGGCGGCCGTCGGCACCCTGCTCTACCTGGCGCTGGTCGCGCTGCTGGGCGCCGGGGTGGCCGCCGTGCTCCGGCACGCCGGGGTGGCCGTGGGGGCCACGGCGGCGCTGCTGTACGGCCCGTTTCTGGCCACGAAGGTCATCCCGATGTCCACGCACGCCCTCCACCTGGTCCAGAAGGCCTCGCCCATGAGCGCCGGCCTCGCCGTCCAGACCACCCTCGCGGACACCGGCCCCGCACCCCTCGGCCCGTGGGCGGGGCTCGGCGTCCTCGCCGCCTGGGCCGGGGCGGCGCTGGCCGTGGGGTGGGCGGGGCTGCGATTCCGGGACGCGTGACGGGCCGCGTCAGCTTGCCCCGAGTAAGCCGACGAGGAAGTCGCGGGCAGCCCCGCCCGAGGAGACGTACGGACGGGCGTCAGCCGAGGACGCGTACGGGCGAGCCGTCGAGGAAGGCGCGGATGTCCTCGACGGCGTCGCCGTAGTACCGGTGGTAGTTGTCCTGGGAGACATAGCCCAGATGCGGGGTGGCCAGCAGCCGGGGCGCGGTGCGCATGGGGTGGTCCGCCGGAAGGGGTTCGACGTCGAACACATCGACCCCCGCCCCGGCGAAGGCGCCGCGCCGCAGGGCGTCGATCAGCGCGTCCTGGTCGACGATGGCGGCCCGGGAGGTGTTGACGAGGTACGCGGTCGGCTTGAGCAGGGCCAACTCGGCAGCGCCCAGCAGACCGCGGGTGCGGTCGCTCAGCGCGAGGTGGATGGAGACCACATCGCTGGAGGCCAGCAGCTCCTCCTTGGAACCGGCGAGCGCCACCCCGACCTCGTCGGCCCGCTGCCGCGTCAGGTTCTGGCTCCAGGCCGTCACCTCCATCCCGAAGGCCTGCCCGATCCCTGCCACCCGGCTGCCGATCTTGCCAAGGCCCAGCAGCCCCAGCCGACGGCCGTGCAGATCCGCGCCGACCGTGCTCTGCCAGGGCCCGCCCGTACGCAGCGCGGTGTTCTCGACGACCAGGCCCCGGGCAAGGCCGAGGATCAGCGCCCAGGTCAGCTCGACCGGCGGTGCCTGGGAGCTGGCGGTGCCGCAGACCGTCACGCCGTGGCGCTCGGCCGCGGCGTAGTCGATCACCGAGTTGCGCATCCCGGAGGCGATCAGCAGCTTCAGCCTGGGCAGCCGGGAGAACAGCGAGGCGGGAAAGGCCACACGCTCGCGCAAGGTCACGATGAGGTCGAAGTCGGCCAGAGCCGCGGCGAGTTCATCCTCGGTGCCGAAGTGCTCGGTGAAGCTCACCACCTCCACCCGATCCAGGACGGGCGTCCAGTCGGCGCTGGTCATGGCCACCCCCTGGAAGTCGTCGAGCACCGCACAGCGCAGCTTCATTCCGCTCCCTCACCGCGGCTTTCCGCGTGATGTTGTCCGTTTCGTTGTCCGGGCACGGCCTGTGAGGCTGTTCCCGGCACAGGTTTATCGGGAATACTGCCCGCCGTGGAGCAGCGCATAGGACCGAGCACCCCGCCCGTGCCCGCCGCCGGGTTCGATCCGGCGTACATCCCGGGCATCACGGCCCCGCGCCCTGATGAGCCGAAGGAGGCAACCGAGCCCTCACCCGAGGACGCCGTCCCTGACGAGGCCGTAGTCGCCGCGGATGTCGTCGATGACGTCGATGCCGTCGATGACGAGCGGGCCGAATCCGCGGACGCGGCCGAAGAGGACACCGCCGATGCCGAGACCGCCGACGCCGAGGCGAAGGCCGAGGACGGAGGCGAGGAGGAGGCCGACGGCCCCGTCTTCAAGGCCTCCGATCACCGCGGCTCCATCAGCGCCGGCCGTCGCGGTGTCACTCTCCTGCTGGACGGCGAGACGGCGGAGTTCGACTGGAGCGAGATCGGCGCGGTCGAGATCGACACCCCGCGGTTCGCGCGCCGGTTCTCCGTCACGGTCTACACGACCGCCCGTCGCTGGTACTCGGCCGATGTCGCGGCGTCGTCGAGGAAGGCCCTCAAGGAGTGGACGGCGGAACTCGACGCGGTTCTGGACACCTACTTCGAGGACACGAAGCCCGAGGACGCGAAGGCCAAGGACAAGGCCGAGCCCGAGGACGCCAAGCCTGAGAAGGCCGCGTCCGAGGCCGCCGAGTCGTCGGACACCGAGTCCGAGGCCACCGAGCCCTCAGACGCCAAGTCCTGAGTCGTCCCCGCGCGTCCGGCCGGGGTCACCCCGGCGGTCGCGCGGCCATCAGCTTCCGTACGGCCATCGGCTCGGCGAGCACCAGGTCGAGCACCTGCCGTGCATGGCGGACGTGCGGAGTGGTGCCGTGCCGGGCGAGGGCTTCGGGGTCCGTCCACTCCGCCACCACCACCATGTGCCCCGGGTTGTTGGGGTCGGCGTAGGGTCGGTAGGCGAGACAGCCAGGCTCCTCCAAGGACGGTTCGATCAGCGCCTCCAGGGCGGTGCGGAGCCGGTCCTCCTGCCCCGGCTCGGCCACGCACTCGGCGACGACGACAAGGGACATGCCGGGGCCTCCTGTGACTGCCGGGACAGCGGTCAGGGGCCGACCGGGCCGGCGCCCGCGCCGGACGCGGTGATGGCGGAGGCGATCTCGTCCAGATCGGCCCGCGCAAGCTCCACGCCGCCCGCCCCGATCCAGCCGTCGACCTGGCCGGCCTTGCGGGCGCCGACGATGGCCCCGGTGATACCGGGCCAGGCCAGCGCCCACGCGATGGCCACCTCGGCGACGGAGGCCCCGTGCCGCTCGGCGACGGGCCGCAGCGCGTCGGCCAGCTGGAGATTGGCGGCCAGGCCCGTGGTGAAGTCGGCGTGGGCGGAGCGCCAGTCGTCGGCGGACAGGTTCGCCGCGCGGTCTGCGGTGAAGGCGCCGGTCAGCAGCCCGGACTGGAGCGGGGAGTACACGATCACGCCGGTGTCATGGGCGTGCGCCCAGGCGATCTCGGCCGCGGCCGAGCGGTTGATGGCCGAGAACGGCGGCTGGATGACATCGACGTGTGCGATCCGCTCGGCGGCCGCCAACTGCTCGGCCGAGTGGTTGGACAGGCCGATCGCCCGGACCTTGCCTTCGGCCTTCAGATCGGCCATGACCTGCCAGTACTCCTCCAGCGGCGTGGCGTTCGGGGACACCGCGCCGAAGCCGCCGCCGGCGTACTCCAGGGATTCGCCGGTGTCCGGGTAGTGCACCTGGTACAGGTCGATGTGGTCGACGCCCAGCCGCCGCAGCGAGTCCTCGATCTCGCGGCGCACACTGGCGGGCTTCATGATCCGGCGGGGCGCGGCCTTCGGATCGGCCGGGTCCCAGACCAGCCCGGCCTTGGTGAACAGATACGGGCGCTCGCCCTCGGGCAGCTCGGCCACGGCCTTGCCGACCAGTTCCTCGGAGTGGCCGAGCCCGTAGACGGCGGCGGTGTCGATCCAGTTGACGCCGGAGGCGACCGCGTGGCGGATCGCGGTGATCGACTCGGCGTCGTCGGTAGCTCCCCAGCTGAAGCGCCAGTTGGCCCCGGACACCGCCCAGGAGCCGAAGCCGACTCGGGTGATGTCCATGCCGGTGGTACCGAGGGGGAGGGCGGGGAGGCCGCCCACGGTCGTGGTGGTCACAGCAGGTTCTCCTGAATGGGACGGGATGAGATGTGTCGCGCCGGAACCGTTGGAACCGTTCCGGCGATGCCAACTCTCGCCGCCCCGCGGCGGCGTACCCAGTGGCAGCCGGTGCCTGGGCACGGCGTGACCAGGCTGGCCTCCCCGCGACGCGAACGGGTTGGGGATACTTGCCGCATGGCACTGGACAGACGCGCGGAACTCGGCGAATTCCTCCGGTCCCGACGGGCCCGGCTGCGGCCCGAGGAGCTGGGCCTGCCGGGCTACGGCGGCCGCAGGCGGGTCCCCGGACTGCGCAGGGAGGAGCTGGCCCAGCTGGCCGGGGTGAGTGTCGATCACTACGTCCGGCTGGAGCAGGGCCGTACCCTGCACTTCTCCGAGGCGGTGCTGGACGCGGTCGCCCGCGCGCTGCGGCTGGACGCCGTGGAGCGCGACCACTTCTACCGGCTGGCCCGCCCCTGGTCGGAGGCGGACCGTACGGAGGCGGCGGACCTGCCGCAGCGCGTACGGCCTGGGCTGCGGCGGCTGCTGGACTCGGTGACCGACGTCCCGGCGTACATCGTCGGCCGGAACACCGACGTCCTGGCCTGGAACCACCTCGCCGCGGCCTTGATCACCGACTTCGGGGCGCTGCCGCCGGCCGAGCGGAACCTGGCCCGGCTGGTCTTCCTGGACGAGGGCATGCGCAACCTGTACGCCGACTGGCCCGGCAAGGCGAGCGATGTGGCCGCCTATCTGCGGCTCGACGCGGCACGCCACCCCGACGACCCGGGGACGACGGCACTGCTCGACGAACTCTCCGCCGGCTGCCCGGAGTTCCGCGAGGCATGGGCGGAGCACCGGCTCAAGGACAAGACCCATGGGCGGTATGTCTACCGGCACCCCGTGGTCGGCGAGCTGGACCTCGGCTTCGAGACCCTGCGCCTGCCCGACGACCCCGATCAGGCGCTGATCGCCCACACCGTGGAGGAGGGCTCCCCGTCCGAGACCGCGCTGCGGCTGCTGACGACGTGGGCTCAGGAGCGCGGCGGCGCGCCGAGTGCCTGGGCGGTGGGGGTGGAGTCCGGCTTGAAGGAGACCGCCACCAGCGGGGCGTCCAGGCCTGGGTCGGAGACGGTGAGCACGAGGACCGGATAGGCGGCCACGTCGTTGCTGCGGGGCGGGTTGGACTCCATGAGGTCGTGCATCGAGTAGCCGTGCCGCAGCGCCGAGGGCGGCAGCTCGACCATGAAGCGCAGCGGCTCATCGCGGGTGACGCGTATCGCCCCGTCCTTGGCGGCGGGCGCCTCGACGGACTTCGGCGACAGCCCCTTTGCCTCCGCCATCACCCCCTTCCCGTACGGGGCGCAGAAGCGGACCGACACCCCGCCGTGTGCGAGGGGCGGGTGGAGGACGAGGGAGTGGCGGCCCACGTTGATGCTCGCCTCGATGGTGAAGTGCTTTTTGCCGCCCCTCATCGGGGACTTCGAGGAGTATCCGTAGCTGAGCGTGAGCAGCCGTGGCTCCTTTTCATCCCAGACTCCGGGGTGGGGCGCGTCCTTCACGCAGGGGTCGTCGGCGGGCCATGGTGCGGCTTCGCCGGCCGCTTCCCGCGAGCCGCGGGTGCCCAGGTACACCAGGGTGAGCAGGCTCAGGACCAGCGCCGCGATCAGCGCGTACGAGCGCCGTGACAGGTTCAACTCCCCCCCTTGCCCCACCTTGCCCCGGAACTTGTCCGGTCCGGCCATCCAAGCATGCCGGACCGACACAACGGCGAGCCGCCCGCCCGCCCCCCGTGGGCACCGGGCGGGCGGCTCGGCCCGTTCACGGCATGGCCAGGGCCTCCGTCGGGGAGAGCCGGGAGGCGCGGAGCGCCGGGTAGAGGCCGGCCAGGCCGCCGATGGCGAGGGTCGCGGCCAGGCCGCCGAGCAGCGCCCACGGCGGGATCACGACGGGCCAGCCCTGCGACAGCGCGTAGCCCGCCGTCACCGTGGCGCCCAACAGCGCGCCGCCCGCCCCGCCCAGGGCCGACAGGAGCTGGGACTCCGCGACGAACTGGGTACGGATCTGGCCCCGGGTCGCGCCCAGGGAGCGGCGCAGCCCGATCTCCGCCCGGCGCTCCAGTACGGAGATCACCATCGTGTTGGCCACCCCGACACCGCCGACGAGCAGCGCCACCGCGCCAAGGCCGAGGAGCAGCCCCGTGAAGGCCTCGCCCGCCGCCTGCTGGGCGGCCAGGGCGTCGGAGGGGCGGGAGACCTCGACCTCGCCGGGCGCCTCGGGGTTGGCGGTGGCGCCCAGGACGGAGGCCACCGACTCGACCGCGAAGTCCTGCGAGCGGGTGTAGATCGTGGTGGGGCGCCCGTCGAAGTACAGCTCGCTCTCGGCCGCGCGCCAGCCGACGAGGGCCGCGGTGTCCAGCTCGGGGGCGAGCGGGGCGGGTTCGAGGACGCCGACGACGGTGAACCACCGGCCGCCGATCAGGACCTGGGTGTCCGGGCCGACCTGCCCGATCCCGAGCCGTTCCGCGGCGGTGGCGCCGAGCACGGTCGTCGGATAGGTGCTGGTCGCGCCGTTGAGCCAGCTGCCGGTGCGGAGCTTGGCGCCGAGGGTGGCGCGCAGATCGGTACGGGCGGCGTAGGTGGCGAGGCCGTTGGTCTCCGCCGCGGGGATCTTGTCCGTACGGTAGACCTTGGCGTCGCTGAGCTTGCCGACGGCCGACACGGAGTACACCGGGCCGATCCGCGACACCATCTCCTCCGCGGTCTCCGGCAGCCGCGCCTGGCCGCCCGACATCGTCGAACCGGGCGAAACCGTCAGCAGGTTGGTGCCAAGCGCGGCGAGGCTGCGGTCGAGATCGGCGCGGGAGGACGACGAGATGCCGACCACCGCGACCATCGCCGCGATGCCGATGGCGATGCCCAGCGCGGAGAGGAACGCCCGCAGCGGGCGGGTGCGCAGGCCCACCGCGCCGACCTTGACCACGTCGCGGGGGCGCAGCCGGGCGGGGCGGAGCTCGTCGGCGCGCCGATCCGTACGCCCACGCCCACGCCCACGCCCACGGCGGCCCGTACGCTCCGTAGGCTCCGTACGATCCGTGGGCTCCGTACGCCCAGGGTGTGTGTCCGTGGCCATCAGTCCGCCACCACCCGCCCGTCGCGCATCCGCACCTGCCGGGGCAGACCGCCTGCGATCTCCCAGTCGTGCGTGATGATCACGACGGTCGTCCCCGCGGCGTGCAGCTCCCGCAGCAGCCGCATCACCTCGGCGCCCGAGACCGAGTCGAGCGCGCCGGTCGGCTCGTCGGCCAGCAGCAGCGCGGGGTCGCCCGCGACCGCGCGGGCGATGGCGACGCGCTGCCGCTCGCCGCCGGACAGCTCATGCGGCTCGTGGTGGACGCGGTGGCCGAGCCCGACCCGGTTCAGCATCAGGGCGGCGCGCCTGCGCCGCTCGCCCACCGGCAGCCCGGAGTACAGGAGCCCGTCGGCGACGTTGTCCAGCGCCGAGGTGCCGGTGGCGAGGTGGAAGTGCTGGAAGACGAAGCCGATGCGGCTCGCCCGCAACGCGGAGAGCTTGGTGTCGGAGAGCGTGCCGATGTCGTAGCCGTCGATGCGCACACCGCCGGTCGTGGGCCGGTCCAGGGTGCCGAGGATGTGCAGCATCGTCGACTTGCCGGAGCCGGACGGGCCGACGATGCCGACGAGTTCGCCCGGCGCGATGTCCAGGTTGACGCCGCCGAGCGCGGTGACCCCGCCCGGATAGGTCTTGGTCACATCCGTCAGACGGATCACTTGGGCACCCCCACCTTCGTGCCCTCGGCGAGGCCCCTGCCCGAGATCTCCACCCGGCCGTCGGCGAACAGACCGGTGGTGACCGGCACATACTCCGAGGTCGAGCCATGGACGACCTCCACGCCGAAGCCGCCCTCTGCGAGCGCCAGCAGCGCGCCGACCGGCACGGTGAGCACGTCCTTACGGGTCTCGGAGGTGAAGTCGACGTGCACCGCGGCCAGCGCGTAGGCGTCGGCGGCCTTCCGGCCCGTCTCGTCCTTGAACCCGACGACCACCTCGACCTTCGTCTTCGCCTCCTCCCCCTGCCCGTTGCCCGGCTCGATCACCGTGGCGACGTCCTGGACGGTGCCCTTGACGATCCGGTCGTCCGGCAGCTCGACCTCGACCTCCCTGCCTTTCTTGGCCAGCCGCTGGTCGGCGGGGTCGAGCTCCACCGTGACGGCCTGCTCGGTGCCGGTGTACGACAGCACCTTGCCGCCGGGGCCGACCGTGTCGCCCTTACGGGCCGCCACGCTGTCCACCCGGACCGCGTCGGGCGCGAACGCCACGCTGCCCAGCTCAACGGCCCCGGTCTCCGCGAGCCCCAGGTCCTCCTGCCACTCGCGCACCGCGTCGGCCGTGGTGTCGGTGTACTCGTCGTCGACCGTGAAGCCCGTGTAGCCGAGCGCGCTGAGGTTCTTCTCCAGCTGGTGCACGTCCGCGCCCTCGGCGCCCTTCTTCAGGGCGCGGTAGGCGGGCGTCGAGCCGTACATCAGCGTCACGGGGCGCCCGTCCACCTCGTACAGCGCCTTGCCGCGGGTGATCCGGTCCCCCGCCTCGGGCGCCTCGGTGACCGTGCCGGGCCGCCGGGCGGCCAGGGTGGTCGTCGGGCCGAAGCCGAGCTGTCCGTCGACGCTCTGGGTGTCCTTGAGCGTCCGGCGGGTCACCTCGGCGGTGCTCGGCGGCAGTTCGCTCGCCGCCTTGTCGCCCGAGCCGCGGTCGCCAAGACCCAGCTTCGCGGCGGTGACGCCGCCGCCCGCCAGCAGGACGAGCACGGCGAGGGCGACCACCTTCCTGCCCCGGCCCCTGGCTTTACGGCGCCGGGGGCTGAGGGCAGTTGCCGGATCAGGTGCCTGCTGCGACGGTTGCTCCGATGCCTCAGGTGTCTGCTCAGGCTCCCGCTCGGGTGTCCGCTCTCGTTCGCGCGCCGGCTCCCGGTCCTGCGCGCTGTCCACGGTCACCTCCCCCATCAGCCCTTTTCCTTGTGGAGCGTGCCGCCACCGCCGATGAACTTGTTGCACGACTTCTCCGCCTTGGAGAAGTCGGGGTCGTCCATGATCGATCCCTCGACCCGGAGTCCGCCCTCCGTCACCGGGTCCGGGAAGTTCTCCACGCCCTCCTCACGCATGCACTTGGCGTACTTGCGCATGTTCTCCTGCGCCTTCGCGTCCGGCTTGCGGCCGCCCCCGTTCTGCACCGGGTCGTACTCGCGGCAGGCCTCCTGGGCCTTCTCCACCGTCCCCTTGGGAGTGCCGGGCGGAATGGCGAGCCTGA
Organism: Streptomyces sp. NPDC000941; assembly: GCF_053599555.1. Taxonomy (NCBI): domain Bacteria; kingdom Bacillati; phylum Actinomycetota; class Actinomycetes; order Kitasatosporales; family Streptomycetaceae; genus Streptomyces; species Streptomyces sp. NPDC000941. The sequence continues at coordinate 22,091 of NZ_JBSFMM010000078.1, read as the reverse complement.
TGCCCTGCCCGGGCTCCGGGTCCTCCATGTCGATGCCGTGCTCGCGCATGCACTGCGCGAACTTGACCCCCATCTCCTGTGGATCCATGCTCGGGCCCGCGCTGCCGCCGCCGTCCTTCTTCGCGCCGTTCGCCGAGGCCACCTTGCCGTCGCCGCCGCCGTCGGAGCCACATCCGGTCAGGGACAGGGCGAGGGTCAGCGCCAGTGGCACGGCCGCTGCCATGCCGAGGATCCGCCTGCTCATGGCGTCGTCTCCTTCTGCTCGATCGGTCCGTACGAGAAGGGATGCAAGAGCAGACCGCGTTTCCCCCACGTTTCCGTCGCCCACTAACGCCGCGGAAACGCCGGGACGGGCACCATGGCCTCGCCGGGCCGGGGAGGTCCTGACGGGGAGGGGAGACCGATGCGGGTACTGGTGGTCGAGGACGAACCCTTGCTCGCCGACGCGATCACGGAGTGGCTGCGCGACGAGCCGCACGCGGTCGATGTCGCGTACGACGGCGCGGCGGCGCTGGAGCGGCTGACCGTCAACGACTACGACGTGGTCGTCCTGGACCGGGACCTGCCCGGTGTGCACGGCGACGACATCTGCCGCGAACTGGCCGGAGCGGGAGCTGAGGCGGGCGCCGGAACCGGAGCCGAGGCCAGGGCCGGGACGACGGCGCGGGTGCTGATGCTCACCGCCGCCGCCGAGGTGGCCGACCGCGTCGCCGGGCTCACCCTCGGCGCCGACGACTACCTCACCAAGCCCTTCGCCTTCGCCGAACTCGCCGCCCGCGTCCAGGCGCTGGGCCGCCGCAGCCGCCCGGCCGCGCCGCCGGTGCTGCGCCGGGCCGGTATCACCCTGGACCCGGCCCGCCGCGAGGTGTTCCGGGACGGGCGCTACGTACCGCTGTCGAAGAAGGAGTTCGCCGTGCTGACCGAGCTGCTGCGGGCCGACGGAAGCGCGGTCTCCGCCGAACAGCTGCTGGAGAAGGCCTGGGACGAGCACGCCGACCCGTTCACCGGGGCGGTCCGGCTGGCCGTACTGAAGCTGCGCCGCAAGCTCGGCGAGCCGCAGATCATCGAGACCGTCACGGGCGTGGGGTACCGGATCGTATGAAGCGCCGCCTGAAATTCCCGCCGCGCCGGATCAGCCTGCGGGCCCGGCTCACCCTGATCTACGGAGGGCTGTTCCTCGCGGCCGGCGTGGTGCTGCTCGGCGTCACGTACGCACTGTTCAACCAGCAGCTCGCCGGCGGCGGTCTGAAGATCTACGCACGCAACGTGAAGTCCGAAGGCCCCGCCGCGGGCCCACCCCAGGACCGGGTGATCACCGGGGACGGCGATGTCCTCACCGACAAGACGGCGCAGAAGTGGGTGAAGGACGAACGCGACCGGCTGAACGCCGCCGCCACCACCTCGCTCATCACCCAGGGCGGGCTCGCCCTCCTGGTCGTCGGCGGCGTCGCGGCCGGCTTCGGCTGGCTGGCCGCCGGCCGGGTGCTGGCCCCGCTGCACCGGGTCACCGACACCGCCCGCCGTATCGCGAGCGCGCCCGCCGCCGACCGGGGCCTGCATGAGCGGATCGCCCTGCGCGGCCCCGACGACGAGGTCAAGGACCTCGCCGACACCTTCGACACGATGGTCGAACGGCTCGACCGGTCCTTCGACGGCCAGCGCCGCTTCGTCGCCAACGCCTCCCACGAGCTGCGCACCCCGCTGACCCTGGGGCGGGCCCTGGTCGAGGTGGCCATGCACCGCAGAACCGCCTCCGAGGACGTCAAACAGCTCGGCGAGAACCTTCTTGAGATCAACGCCCGCCACGAGCGGCTGATCACCGGGCTGCTGCTGCTCGCGAGCTCGGAGAACGAGATCACCGAGCGGGCGCCGGTCGATCTCTCCGACGTCGTGGACCATGTCGTCGGACAGACCGCACGGGAGGCGGAGGCGGCCGGGGTCACGGTGACGCAGGAGACGGCCCCGGCCCCCACCACCGGCGACGCGCTGCTGCTGGAGCGGCTGGTGCACAACCTCGTCGAGAACGGCATCCGCCACAACACCCCCGACGGCGGCGACGGTGGCAGCGGCGGCGGCCGGGTACGGGTCGCCTGCCGCGCCCGCGACGACGGCCGCATCGAGGTCGAGGTGGCCAACACCGGCCCCGCCGTCCCCCCGTACGAGCTCCCCGCCCTCTTCGAGCCCTTCCGCCGTCTGGGCACCGACCGCCTGGTCACCGCCAAGGGCGCGGGCCTCGGCCTGTCCATCGTCCGCTCCATCACCCGCGCCCACGGCGGCGAGATCACGGCCCGCCCCCGCGAGGGCGGCGGCCTGACCGTGACAGTGACCCTGCCCGCGCATGCGGAGACGCACGCGGAGACGCACGCGGAGACGGCCGAAGTGGCGGCCGAGGCCCTGTAGCCGCGCCATAGCCGCCCCGTAGCGCTTCGGCGCGGCTAGGCTTCGCCGCGATCTCGATCTCGATCTCCATCTCGAATGCGGCGCCGGAGGCAGCAGAGTGAGTGAGGAAACGGACCGGGCCAAGGCCGTCAGGCTGGAGCGGCAGTACCGCGACGCCCTCGAGGCCGAGGCCGATTACGACATATTGGATCCGCTCCGCGGCGAACTCGAGGAGACCTACCGCCGGATCCTGGAAACCGATCCCGACGACGCGAACACCCTGATCGAGCTGGCCGTGCTCCTCTCCACGGATGTGCAGGTGCCGGACGGAGAGTCGGTGGAGCTGTTGTGGCGGGTGTTCGACATGGACCGCGCGGATGAAGACGTGTGCGAGTCCCTGGTGGGTTTGCTGGAAAACCTCTCCGAGGAGGAAGAAGCGGACGAGGTCTACCGGCTGGCCTCGGAAGCGGGAAATCTCCAGGCGACCTTCGAGCTCGCGGCGCGATTCGACGAACGAGGGGACCTCGAGGAGGCGGAACCGCTCTACCGCCGGGCGGCCGAGGCGGGCCACGCCCACGCCGTGGCCAACCTCGCCGCCCTTCTGGAGGAACGCGGCGACCACGAGGCGGCCACCGCGCTCGGGAACGGCGAGGGCGCCCGCCCCAGTTAGGGGGCGGACGCCCCGCGGACCCATCTCGTCCGGGGAAGTCGCAGTACCGCATCACCGGGCCGCTGATCAATTCCCTCCTCGGCTCGGCCTGGCTCGGTGAGGCGAAGTCCCGACGAACTCTATGGCGGAACGGTGCCTGCCCCGCCACGCTGAACCAGAGGTGATCATTCAGGGTTCTGCGGCACCACACAGCGGTCGTCCTGGGCCGGGGTGCCCTTGGGCCAGGCCAGTGCCTCGAAGGTCAGCTTGGCGCGCATCGGGTCGAGGCGGACGATGGCCAGGGCCTTGTTGTACGGGTTGCCGGCGTTCGTCAGGCAGATCCAGCCGCCTGCTCCCTGGATCCGGAAGGCGGAGTTCAAATTCTCGTAGTCCTCTTTGATCCGCTCCTGTGACGGGACGGGCGTTCTGGTGGTCGCCGCCGCCTTCGTGAGGGCCTTCGCGGCGGTCAGGATCACATCGTGGGTCTCTATCGCCCGTCCGTCGTCGAGCCGCACCGCGCCCAGCTTTCCCTCATGGGCCCGGGCCTCCGAGCGCAGTTGCTCCATCGCCCGCTGCGGTTCGACCAGATAGCGCGGCTGATTGCCCGGGTCCGCGGCCTTCTTGCCCGCGCGCTTCTTCCAGCGTTCGAGTTCCACGTTCCAGGCGTCGGGGTGTGCCGGCGCCGCGTACAGGACGTTGATGGTGGGGGTGCCGGCTTTGGGGTCGCCCCGGAGCAGGGCGCGTTCGTCGCTGCCCAGGCGCTCGTCGAGCGAGGTGGCGTCGGAGCCGGTGATCACGGTGTACGACTGCTTCCGGGCGCAGTAGGTGCGGGCCAGCTTCTTCACGAAGAGTTCCAGGTGGAAGGCCCGGCCCGCGAAGTAGACGACGCGCGCCTTGGATTCGCAGAGGTTCATGGCGAAGGTCTCGAACTCGTTCGGGGTGACCCCCGCCGTCTCCGGCCCCTCCGAGGTGAAGGTCATGTCCTGGGCTCCGGCACCGGCTCCCCGGGCCTCGGTGAACGCGTCGCGGAGCGACTTGTTGTAGCTGTCGCCCGGCCGGGTGTCGGCGACCAGGGCCGTCTGGGCCCGGGCCAGGCCCGGGTCGTAGTGGAGCAGCGCGGCGGCCTGGTCCTTGCTGGTGGAGACCACGCGGGCCAGGCCCGGGTAGCGGTAGGGGCCGGGGCCGTCAGTGTTGGCGAAGGCCTGGGAGGTGACCAGGCCGGCCACGACGGGGATCTTCAGGTCGTTGGTGAGGTGGCGCATGGCGTCCTGGGTGTTGTCGAGACTCAGGTTGAAACCCACGACCATCCGCAGCCCGGGCTCCTGGTCGGCCAGCCGGTCCACGGTGTAGCGCCATGCCCGGTAGTCCCGGCCGGGGTTGGCCAGCACCAGCCGGATGGGTGGGGCCGCGTCCGAGCCGTTCGCCTGGAGCTGTCCCAGATAGGCGCCCTGCACCTCGCTGACGATCTGCCGGCGTACGGCCGCGTTGTCGGACTCCATCGGGATCATCAGCGCCACGGTCGCATGCGCTTTACGCTCGATCCGCTCGTTCTCCGCCTCGATCCCGGCGAACACCTCGCGCATGCCCTGGACGCGGGGCATGAACACCCCCGTCCCGTCCGAGACCCCGACGCAGTCCGCGCCCCGCATCACCAACCGCTCGCCACAGGCGTCGGCGCGATCCCAAGGGGCCCAGCTCAGCAGCCCGGCGAGCACCGCGAGGGCCACGCCGGCGGTGCCGGCGGACAGCATCGCCGGCCCCCAGCGGCCGACCTTGAGCGGCGGGAGCGGGGCAGGGGCCGGGGAGGCGAGGCGCACCTGGAGCACCCGGCTCGGCAGCGGTACGTCCTGGCTGCGCCGCCACCGCTCCACCGCCTCGTCCCGCTCGCGGAACCGTTCGGGCACCGCCGCGGGCAGCTCCTCCGCGGTCACGGAAGGCTTGCCGCCCCGCGGCGGTGGCGCGGCGCCCGGGGCGCAGGTGGCGATGACGACAGGGTGCACCCGCAGTTCGCGCGCCCCGTCGTCGTAGGCGTCGAGCAGCCGGTCCCTGACCAGCCGCCGTGCGGAGGACAGATCGACGTCCGGCAGCAGGATGACCGGGCGCCGCGCCCGGTTGAGGCGGCGGAAGCGGCCGTAATGCGCGTCGATGTCGGCGAGCAGCGCCTCGACGAGCAGAAGCTGCTTGTCCGCCACCGGCCGTTGCTGCCGGCCGCGTAACTCCCGGAAGACCTCCAGCTGGGTGACGACCCGTCCCCGGAACCACTTCCTGCGGTACCAGCGCACCGTACGGCGGTGGGGAAAGCGGCAGACGTCGGCCACCTTCACCATCACCCCGACCAGCCCGCCAAGACGCTGGGCCACCTGCTCGTCCCGGGCCAGCGCCTCGGCCCGTTCTTTCATCTCCTGGAGGGTGTAGCGGCGTTCCTCGGCGATCGCCTGTTTGACCATCCGCGCGATCTTGGAGTTCTGCTTGGCGGGCAGCTGCCCGTCGTCCGGCCGCCAGACGTACAGCGCCGCGAAGGCCGCCGCGAAACGGGGAAAGCTGATGGGCAGTCGGTAGGCCGGGCGGCCGTCGTATCCGCAGCCCTGGGCGATGGCCAGCAGCTCGGTGACGACCTGCTGCTCCTGTGTCTCCTCCTCCGGCAGCTCATCCGGGCAGTTGAGCGGCAGAACGCCGCGGTACCGCTCGTGGAAGAGGCGGGGCCAGCCCCGTACGGCCGGCTCATCGCCCTCCAGCTGAAGGATCAGCGCTCCGGCCGCACGACGGAACTTCAGCCGCCTGAGGCGCAGCCGGTCCCTGATCGTCAGCTGCGCCAGCGCATCGTCCAACGCCTGTTCCATGGCCGCCCCCGTCCTTGCCGTGCCGTCGCAGGCCGTGACGTCAATTCGTTCGGAGCACTATAGGGACCAACTATGCGTGATAAAAGCAGACTTGACATGACTCGGCGACTTCACGCATGGCGCGACGATAGACCCATGAGCCCGGGAGGGGTCCCGCCGCGCGACGGAGCGAACGGCGTCGCAGGTCAGGGCGCACGGTAGCGATCGACGTCCCTTCGGACCGGGGGTAACGTCGTCACGCGGCGCGCGCCTGGCGCCGATACAGGCCAGGAGCAAGCCCGAATTCCCGCTTGAATGCCTTGGCGAAGGCGAACTCCGACCCGTATCCCGCCCGTGCCGCCACCGTCGTCAGCGGTGCGTCGGACTCCTGCAACAGCTGCGCGGCGGTCGTCATGCGCCAGCGGGTCAGGTAGGCCATCGGCGGCTCGCCGACCAGCGCGTTGAAGCGGCGGGCGAAGGCCGCGCGGGACAAGCCGGACCGGGCGGCCAGGGATTCGACGGTCCACTGCGTCGCGGGCATTTGGTGGATCGCCGCCAGTGCGGGGGCGACCGCGGTATCGCGCAGGGCGGCGGCCCAGCCCTGAGCGGCATCCGCGGGTTGGTCGTCCAGCCAGGCGCGCAGGATGGCCTTGGTCCAGATGGTAGTTGCCGCACAGCAGGCTGGTGCGCGGTCCGTCACCGCCCAGCGACACGGAGCCGATGGGCATGCTGTCGCTGAACTGCTCGGGGCGGGGCTCCTCAGCCGGTGTCGAGGGCTGGTCGGCGAGGACGTGGCCGCGGCCGTCGCGTACGAAGACCACGTCGCCGGGGCCGAGCGGGATCGGCGCGGTGTCGTCCAGCGGGACGAGCCAGCATGTTCCGTGGAGCACCACGTGGAATCCCGCGCCCGCGACCGGCGGCAGCCGCAGCCCCAGATGCTGAGCGATTTGTTCGCTCAGGGCTGCCGATTGCTGCCGCAGTTCCTCAAGGGTCGGGCGGTCGTCGCTGCGCGGATTCCCCTGCGGCCCATCGTCCTGTCCCTGCTGCGGCGCGGGCGGCGGCGTCGGAGTATCCACCTATGCCACCACCTCACGCCATGGATGACACGGGGGCCGACGTCGATTCCGTGCACGCCGGCCACAGCGTCCGCCGACGCCGCCGCCTGAGCCGAGCCTCCGCGCCCAGTTGACGCTGCCGTTGTTCCCGCTGCTGTTCGTACGCCCCGACATAGGGCCGGACCATGTCCGCACCGTGGCCGTCCGGAGGCCCGGAGACCGGAGGCCCGGAGACCGGAGGCCCGGCCATGTGGCCGGGCCACCCCTTGGGGGCATGCGGCTGTCAGGCGGGCTGTGCGGCGGGCGCCGGGGCGGTGGCCTTGTGAGCCTTACTGGTCTCGCGGAGGGTCAGCAGGCCGGTGATCGCGATCAGCGCCGAGGTCAGGCCGTGGATGCCGAACGCGGCGGCGAGGGGGCCGTGGTGGGCCAAGACGTTGATCATGTCGCCGAACGGGGCGACGGCCTCCATCAGCAGGACCCAGCCCAGGGCGCGGCGGTGGCCCGTCAGCAGGAGGATGCCGATGACCAGGCCCATCGAGAATTCGCGGGTGCCCTTCATGATGAGGAAGCCGTCGCCGTTGCCGGCGGGCCAGGTCGGCAGGCCAACGCCTTGAGTGGACGCCTCCGGGGCCAGGATGAAGGACAACCCGAGGTAGAGGACGAACAGGGCGCAGACGGTGGCCAGGCCGGTGTTGACGTTCTTCAGCGACATGGTTCTTCTCCTTTGACGTTCAGCCTGGGGTGGGGCAGGGGCTCTGCGGCAGATGCGGCGGGCATAGCGGGGGCGGTCGATGACGTGCCAGATGACGCGGACCGGCGCGGGTGGGGGCAAGATCGCCTTACTCGGTCTCTGACCGCGCCGGCCTGCCGGTTCGTCTTCGCCGATGCCGGTTTTGCCGCGATCCCGCCACCACCAGTGAAGCCGTGATCCGCTGGGCCGCCATCGGCCTCACGACCCGGCGCCGCCCGGGGTGAGGATTTCCATGAGATGTCCGTCGGGGTCGCGGAAGTAGGCGCCCCTGCGGCCCATGGTGTGCTTACTGCGATAGATCTGCCCGATCTCTTGGCATGCAGGATCGCCGTAGTGGGTGATCCCGCCGTGCTGGATGCGGGCGAGGGCGGCGTCGAACTCCTGCTCGCTGACTATGAACGCGTAGTGGTGTGGCTCGAAGTCGTCCAGCTGGTCGTAGTCCAGACTGACCTGGTTGGCCAGCGCGACCGGCGTGAAGTGTGCCACCGGCGGATCGACACCCAGGCCGAGGATGTCGGCCAGGAACTGCGCCGAGGCTTGCGGGTCACGGGCGGGGACGATGGTGTGATTCAGTTCCACGGGCATGGTGACTCCTCTTCAGGGACAGGGCTACGCGTGGTGGGGCGCAAGGCGCGGCCGGCTTCGGGCTCGGCCTTGGCGACCCGGCATGGTGCATGGATGCGTGACTGCCGGGGGAGGGCAGGGCTTCTCCGGCTGCCCTCTCTGGCTGCAGCTGCCGTGTCATACGTTGATCTGCTCGAATATGTGCGGGTACGACACGATGTCGTCGCTGAACTCGGCCGCCATGCGCTGGAACTCCGGGCTGCCGAACGCCGCGGCGAGCGCCTCGGTCGACTCCCAGACCGCGACGTTCATCAGAAGCCGGCTGTCCGCCGTTCCCTTGTGCATCTGCAGGGAGACGAATCCCGGCTGAGCCTTCATGAACTCCGCCTGCCTCCGAAAGAGGGCCAGGAACGCTTCAGTCCTCTCCTTCGGGACGACGAAGGTGTTGGCCAGGACGATGGGTCCGGTCTTCTCCTTGAACTGCGCGAACATCGGCGTATTCGGGTCGAGACTCTGCAGCTTGGCCATTTTCGGTACTTCCTCTCGCTGTCGGTTGCCCCGCGGCACTGAGGCCGGCCACCGCCGTACTGGGTCCGGCGACGCTCACGACGCTCGCTATCTGTGGCACGACGGGATCTGACGGTCACTCAAGGGCATCGCTGGTGACACCAAGGGCCTCCAGCGACCGCGACCTTGCCAACGCTTGTTGGTCAACACCGTTGGCCAACGTTGTTGGCAAACGTAGAGCCGCAGCTCTGGACTGTCAACACCTGTTGGCCTACGCTTGTTGGCATGACCGGCACCCCGGAGAACCAGCAGGCCGCACGGCGTTCCGACGCCACCCGCGCCACGATCCTCGACGCGGCCCGCGAGCGGTTCGTGGCGGACGGTTACGAGAAGGCGACCATCCGGGCCATCGCGCGCGACGCGAAGATCGACCCGTCAATGGTGATGCGCTACTACGGCAACAAGGCGGGCCTGTTCGCGGCGGCCGTCGCGATCGATCCCGGGTTGCCGGGCCTGTCCCTCGAACCGCGCGAGGAGATCGGCCGTACGCTGGTGCGCCACTTCCTCACCCTGTGGGAGGAGAACGGGGAGCTCACCGCGCTGATGCGGGTCGGCGCCACCGACCCGGCCGCCGCCGATCGCATGCAGAGCGTGCTGCGCGAGCAGATGATCCCGCTGGCCCGCCGACTGGGCCACGAGCCGGAGCAGGCGCAGGCGCGGGCTGCACTGTGCGTCTCGACCGTGCTGGGGCTCGCGCTGACGCGCTACGTGCTGCGGTTCCCGGCGAGCGTGGCGCTCGGCCGCGAGGAGATCGTGGACTGGCTCGGACCCACGGTCCAGCGGTATCTCACCGCACCCACGCCCTGAAGAACGCGTCCAGGCACCCACCGCGACCTCGGTCACGGCGGATGCCCTCAAAGGGAAGACCGAAAGGATCAGCCCTGCTTCTGCGGCTTGCGGGACTTGCCGCCGAGCATCATGAGGCCGGCGGGCACGCAGCCGGAGGTCCACACGGCGACACCGTGGGCTGTGCCTTCCAGGGCTCCTGTACATGGTCTCCAAGACCGTCGGATACCTCCAAGACCCCAGTGCGCCGACCGGGTTGATCGCGGTGAACATGGTGCTGGGCATCGCGGAGACGGTCGGGCTCGCCACCGGCGCGCTGCTGCTGTCCCGGCACAAGATGGCCGGACGCTGGATGATCGTGGCAACCGGCGGTGTGGCGGCTCTGCACAATTCGACTGTCAGCGTGCAGTATCTGGCAGTGGGATGGCCACCAGTGATCGCCTTCGTCGTCGGCCCGGCGACGGCCGCTTTGGCGACCGCCGCCGTGATCGCGGCCGTACTCCCGTCCACCGGCCGCTGGTGCCTTCGCCGAAACTGAGTTGTCGTGAGCCGTCGTCCGTCGGAGCCTGCCTCAAGCGGCCAGGTCGTGCTCCATGCGCCGGTCGACCCGGGACCGGAGCGCCAGGGTCACAGCCGAGGTCAGGACGCCCGCGAGGAGCGCGCTCCACCACAGGACGGCGGGGCTCAGGGACGTGTAGACGGTGACGCCCAAGGTGAGGGCGCCGAACCGGGCCGCTCCCCACGTCCACTGGAAGGCCCCCTGGTAGCGACCGCGGGCGTGGGCCGGAGCGAGGCCGGCGACCATCGACGCGGCGATCCCCGCGACCACGACCTCACCGAGGGACCAGACGACCACGGACACGGTGTACACGGCCACGCTGTCGGCCACACCGGTCAGCGCCACGCCCACGGCGATCAGCACGCTGCCGCCCGCCTGCACGGGCAGCTGCGGAAGCCGGGCGAGAGTGGCCGTGGCGATCGGCTGGAGTGCGACCACGAACACCGCGTTGACCGCGGCCATCGCGCCGTAGACGGCCGGCGAGAGCCCGCTGTCGCGGATGGCCAGCGGCAGGGCGACCTCGGTCAGCGAGTAGACGAAGAGCTGGACTCCGAACAGCGGGAGCAGGGCGAGCAGCAGACGGTCGCGCAGGACTACGCCATAGCCGACACCGTCCGCCACCGCGCCCTTGTCCTCCGCGGCGGGGCGGGTCTCCCGCAGACGGGTGGCGACGATCGCCGCGTAGACCAGCATGGTGGCCACATCGACCGTGAACAGGAGCCAGAAGCCGTGTGCGGCGAGGAAGCCGCCGAGAACACCGGCCACGGCCGTTCCGATGTTGACACCCCAGCCGAAGAGCGCGTACGCGCGCTGCCGGCGGCCCGCGTCCACGGAGTCGGCGAGCAGCGCGTACGCGGCCGGGCTGATCATCGCGCCCGCCGCACTGAGCAGCAGGGCGGCGGCGGCCATCGTCAGCACCCCTGGCGCCGCGAACAGGGCGCCCTGCGCGGCGGATGCGCCCAGGAGACCGATCAGCATCGTGGTACGGCGGCCGATCCGGTCGGCGAGCAGGCCGCCGAGTGCCGGGCCGAGGAGGTTGCCCGCGCCCAGGGCGCCCAGGACATAGGTGGTCTCGGCGCCGGTGACGCCGCGCGCCGACAGGAAGAAGACCAGGAAGGGGGTGACGAGGTAGCCGAGCCGGTTGACGATCGTGCCGGCGAAGACGGTCCAGACGACGGACGGCAGGCCGCGGAATGTGGAGAGCATGCCTGGAGGGTGCGGGGTGACCCAGCACCCTTGCTATTGATTAAGGTGAGACCGAATCCATGGGTGGCCGTGGGCGTCGTCGGCAGGGAGATCGTATGGAGGCCGGGCTCAGCTTTTCCGCCGCGGACTTGGCACAGACCCGCTTCGCGGTCTCTCCGATGTGGGAAGTCGTCACCAGCTTTCGGCTGCTGCGCCGCACCGAGGGCGAGCCGCCACTGCACCGGCGGTGGTCGGCGCAGGTGCGGCCGCGGCTGGCGGAGGCGGGGCTCGACCGCGGCTGGCTGGCGGCGTTGATCCCCGAGGGCGGCTATCTCGCGGACTTCCTCAATCCGACCCCGGTGACCCCCTTCCCCACCCTCGCCGCCGAACTCGACGCGATCCGGCAGACCCCGCCGGAGCGCGTCCGCACCGAACTGGACATGCTCGGTGCCGAAGGGCGGGACATGGGCCGGCAGCCACGGATCCGGCTGCTCAGGGAGGCCCCTGAAGCGGCGCTGCGGAAGGTCACCGCCGAGATCGAGACGTACTGGGAGCTGGCGCTCGCGCCCTATTGGGACCGGATCCGGCAGCTGCTGGAGGCAGATGTGTTCCACCGGGCCCGGCAGGTGGCCGAGCACGGCGCCGGACATGTCCTCGGCGAGCTGCATGAGACCGTGCGCTGGGACGACGGCACGCTGCGCCTGGTGCACCGGCACTGCGGGCTGAGCCGGGACGAGGCCGGGGCAGGGCTGCTGCTGGTGCCCTCCGCCTTCGCCTGGCCACGGGTGCTCACCCGGTCCGTACTGCCCGACCCTCCGCAACTCGCCTATCCCGCGCGCGGAATCGGCACGCTGTGGGAGCCGCGGCACACGGGGTCGGTCGACGCGGTCGCGGCGGTGCTGGGCCGGTCCCGCACACTGCTGCTCGCGGAGCTGGACACACCCGCGTCGACGACGCAGCTCGCGGCGCAGTTCGGGATGTCTGCGGCGGGGGTGTCGCAGCATCTCACCGCGCTGCGCGGAGCGGGTCTGGTGACGGCACACCGGGCGGGCCGTTCGGTGCTGTACGCGCGCACAGCGGTGGCCGACGCGCTCATGGCGCCCGCCGGGGGCTAGTGCTTCCCGGCCGGGTTCGACGGGTTGCAGCTCGGCGCATCGTGTTGCTCGTCCAGGAAGCCGGTCGCAGCCGTGGCCGACATGGCTCCCGTGGTTCCGCCGAGGTTAGGACTGTACTCCTTAGGAGTACAGTCCTAAGAGGAGCGCCCTGCGAACCCTGGTCGGGCAGCTCAGGGGCTTCTACTTCGGGGCCACGGCGGCGACCGAAGCAGAGTCGCTGCGCCAGTTCGGCGCGGCCCTCGCGGCCCGCCTCCATGCCGTGGTCGGCGGCACGCCGGCGTACCGGCGGCAGTTCCTGGGGGACGATGTGCCGGGCAGCCTGAAGGAGTTCAACGACTGGATCTGCCGTACGGTCCTGTCCCCCTTCAGTCCTCTCTTCAGGGAGGCGCGGTACCTGGCTCGCCGAGGAAGCGGATATCCGGGACACCGCGCTGTACCTCTCGGTCCTCGCCGCCGTGGCTCAGGGCAACACCACCCGGGGCGGGATCGCAAGCTACATCGGTCGTAAGTCGGTCGACATCTCACACCCTCGCGCTGGCCTGCTTCAGCGCCGCAGGCTTCAGCGACGCGTTGCGCGGCGAGGCGGCACGCGGCGGCGACGCTGTACTGCTCATCGGCATCGACGAGCTCTACGGCGGGTCGGCGCCTGCCCTGCCACGCTGATCGGCCCGGCGCTCCAACGGCCCTGTCATGGCCCGCCCCCGCGAGGGTGGCGGCCTGACCCTGCCGAGGGCTTGCGGTCAGGGCCTGCGGAACACCTCGGTAGGCCGCCACGGTTCCGGGGCGGGCGGCAACGCGTTGAACTCAGGGAGCGGTATCCGCTGCGCCGCGTCTTGCGGCCCGGTCTCCTGCGCTGCTGTGGCATGGTCGGCGGCCACGCCGGTTGGGATCCACAGATGGCCGTCCCACTCCACGATGCCGCGCGGGGCGTCCGGATCGACATGCGCGGACCGCTCGGGTCCGTCGCCGAGAGGAAATTCCCGGCGGGTGCCGGGAGCCGGCCGTCGGCCGTCGCGCCGGTCGGCCCACTCGTTCAGCGGCTCGTCTTCCATCGGGCCCCTCCCTGCTCGTTCTCGCGCCTTCAGTCTGCCCGGGTCACTCGCACCGGCGAAAGGCCGCCTGGTCAGAGTGTGACGGACCAGCCGCCACGGGTCAGGGTGGTTGCTCCGTCCGGTGTGACGGTCACCCGGGCCCCGTACACCGGCAGTTCACCGTGTTCGATCCACCGCCACCGGATGCCGTCAAGGACGTCGTACAGGCGGCGGGGTCCGCTCTGGTGCACGGTGGCCGTCCGGGCGCCTGGCTTGGTGTGGGCGCGGGCCCATGACCCGTCAGGGTGCAGCATCCACACGAGGCGGCTGCCGTCGTCGTCGGTGCCGCTGCGGTGCTCGATACCAGGGGTCGTGAGGGACAGCATCGACCACACCTCCCACGCCTGCGCGACTTCAAGCACCGGGAACGGGGATTCGGTGACGCTCTCGCCGTCCTGGTCGCGGGCGGCCTTGAACAGGGCATCGAGCATGGGCGGGTAGTCGTCGCCGGTCCGGATCGTCATGAACTGGGCTCGGTCCCACTCGATCCGGCCCGTCGCGCCGCCGTCGTCAGTCTTGTCGGCTGCGAGGATCAGGCCGGTTCCGGTGAGCGTGGTCACCATCCGTCCGCCGGGCCGCAGCGCGCGCAGCCAGGATGCAGGGATTCGAGGCACAGAGACCATGGAAACGATGCGGTCGAACTCGCCGGGCAGCTCTGCCCTGGCGTCTGCGGTGACGACTCGGGGGTGCAGGCCGATGCTGTCGAGCCGGGCCGCCGCCACTTCGGTCAGGTAGGGGTCGACATCCATTGTGGTCACGTTGGCATCCCCGAAGCGCCGACAGGCGAGCGCGGAGCTGTAACCGGATCCAGTGGCCAGATCGAGCACGCTGCACTCTGCGGTGATCCTTCCGTGGCGGAGCATTCCGATCACGAGGCTTGGCAGCGTCGCCGATGACGTCGGGTGTCCGATGACCGGCCGACCGTCGGTCGCCTGGTCGGCGTGGACAGGGCCCACGCGGGTAATGACAGTCTGATCCGTGTGCGCGGCTCGCATCCACGCCGCCTCATCACCCGGGCCGTCGGCGACCGTCCAGCCATCGGCACCGGGGCTGAACCAGCGTGGCACGAACACGTGCCGCGGAGTCGACAGCACGGGCCCGTACCAGCGGGACGCCGGGTGGACGGCGGCCCGGCCCAGCTCCCGGGCGTATGGCTGCCAGCACCGTCTTCGATCAAGACCGGTGACGCCACCGGCTTGCAGATCAGCGGGCCGGGGATCTCGGCAGCGAACTCCCGCACCGCATCGTCCCGGTTCGTGATCAACGTGGGCGGGATCGGCAGCCCGCAGGCGCGAGCGACAGCGAGCTGCACGGGCTTGTACTCGGCCCGTGCCATGGCAGTCGGGTGGTTGACCCACCGGCAGGCCAGGGCCGACAGGACACCGCCGACACCGGCGCGGGCCTGCGCGGCGGCGAACCGTTCCTCTGGCCCGGTCATGCCGTCGGGGAACTGGAATGCCCCGGGGGCTCGGTAGTACACCGCGCCGACCCGGGACAGGTCCACCGTCCGGAACTCGGTGGCCAGTTCCCCCGCCCATGCCTGCGCCTGATCGATCCGCGCGCCGAGTGACAGCCCCTGTGGAAATTCGGCGGTGTCCATGCGGAACACCTCCGCTCCTCGGTCCGTCAGCTCACTCACGACCCGGTCCGTGGGCCAGTCATCCGCGGCGGCGATGATCAGGACGGGTGCGGTCATCAGTCCTTGGGCCCCTCATCGAGCTGCGGCGGGTTGGTGGTCGAGCCGTCCGGCACGGTCGGGGTGTGGGTGTTGGCCATGCAGGTCAACAAGCCCCCGTCGTAAGACAGGTTGACCTGACGAGCATGGTTGTAGACGGAGGCCGGGACGGTGACGGCGCCGGACGCGTCCAGCGTGCGGGCGAACCGCAGAGCCCAGGGACGTGTGTCCGGCCCGGACGGTGTCTCTGTGCTGTGCGGCAGCCTGCGGCCGGCGAGCGGGAACGCTTCCCGCGCCCGTTCCACGGGGGTAGTCAACGCCATCTCCTTCGGTCGATTCCTTGTGACGTTCGGGAGCGGCAGGGGTGGGGGTGGAGCTCATCGGTAGGTCTTCCCCGGTAGGGCGGTCTTCACAGACAGAGCTGTCGCGTGCGGACGCGGCCAGGCCGCCGGATCATGCCCGCGCATAACCGTGCGGGGGGCCGCCCGCGCCGTTCGAGACGGCTGTGGTGGCTATGGTGGCCATGGTGGCTACGGTGTGAAACGAACCGTTACCCTCGCCCAGCCGTCCGAACTCACGTACCTCCATTCGCCGACTTCGTCGGCCGATAGCATTGCCTCGGAGTACAGGGCTCCGACCAGGAGTTTCCAGGGCTCCGCTCGCTCGGTGGTTTCCTCGCGCGACAGATCGCGCAGCGACTTGTCGGCTGCCTTGAATATGGCAGTGCGGACATCGAAATACCGCGCACGGTCAGCTGTTCCTGTGGTGACACCGGCTGTGCTGATGAACGTCCATTCGGCGTGCCAGGGTCCATCTGCCATGGTGATCACTCCGGCGAAGTGCTCTGTGAGTTCTGTCTGCGCGAGGAGCCTGAGTTTGCGGTGAATATGAGACAGAGACACGCCGTGGTGTCGGCGTGTCGCCGTCCCATATTCACCGCAAACTCAGGGTGATCACCCGGCAGGGGCGGCGTCTATGCGGGCGCTACGCCTCGCTGGCGCTGGGCGTGAAGCCGGGCGATGGCTCGTAGCTGTCGCCGCTCATAGGGGGTGGCGGCGCGCACGGAGGCACAGTGCGATCGCCATGCGAGGCCCGTAGGACGAGTGAGGCAGACCAACGGCCCGTCAAAGTCGACGATGGTCCCGGGCATCTCGTAACGCCGGTCGTAGACCACCATGCCGACCGCAAGATTCGGCAAAACCCTGGCCCATTCCGCGCTGTTCATCGCCGCCCCAGATGCTGAGCGATCTGTTCGCTCAGGGCTGCCGATTGCTGCCGCAGCTCCTCAAGGGTCGGGCGGTCGTCGCTGCCCGGGTGCCCCTGCTGCTGCCCGCCCTGCCCCTGCTGCGGCGCGGGCGGCGTCGTCGTCGGGCTATCCATCTATGCCACCACCCTCATGCCATGGATGACGCGGGGGCCGATGTCGATTCCGTGCACGGCCAACCACAGCGTCCGGCGACGCCGCCGCCGCAACCGACCCTCCGCGCGCAGCTGGCGCTGCCGTTGTTCCCGCTGCTGTTCGTACGCGACGAGGTAGGGCCGGACCATGTCCGCCCCGTGGCCGTCCGGCAACCCGGATACCGGACGGGACTGGCCGGGGGAGCCGTTCGCGTACTCGGCCGACGCGGCCCCCGTAGGCGCCATCGGCTTGGCCCGGTGCCGCACGGCGGGGCCGTACTCGGCAGAATCGGCAGCACGGTGACGGCCATGGCCGGGAAATAACAGCCGCAGCAGCATTTCGAAGATCCAAGCGCTATGTTTACGCATGCTGTCGGCCTCCACGGGGTTGATCGCCACGCCCCCGGACCTTGCCCGTCGCGGGGGTTTTCTGTTTCTCCTCACAGCATCGGCCAATGTGAGTAGGGTCGGGAGAAGTTGGATATCCCGGGATCTCGCGGGATATCCCAACATCCCTATGGGAGAAGGGAACTCGAACGCATGGCACCGCCTTCACGCGAACTCACCCCCGACCGTTCCATCCGACATCTGTTCGGGTATCAGCTCCGCGTCAAACGCCAGGAAAGGGAGTGGAGTCTGGAGCGGCTGGCATCGGAAGCCCACTCCAGCCGCAGCCATCTGGCGCGTATCGAGGTGGCCGAGTACATGCCGCCTCGTGAGCTGCCGCCCATTCTCGATCAGATTTTCACTACAGGTGATCTCTTTGCGTCCCTGTACGCCCTGATGCGAAAGGAGATCCACCCCGACCAGTACCAGCGCCTGATGGAGCTGGAGGAGCGGGCGCGGACCGTAAAGGAGTACGCGGGGCAGCTCGTTCCCGGGATTGTCCAGACGAAGGAGTACGCCCGCGAGCTGATCCGCACCTCCATGCCGAAGGCGACCGCCGAACGGATCGACGAACTGGTCATGGCCCGTATGAGTCGACAGGAGCTCCTGCGCTCCGACCCGCCGACCGAGCTCGCGCTGGTCCTCGACGAAGCGGTCCTGAGGCGACCCATCGGCGGCCCGGCCGTGATGCGGGAGCAGCTTGCCCGGCTCATCGCACTCGTGGACACCCCGAACAGGGCAGTCCAGGTGGTCCCCTTCGACCACGGGGCGCACGCCCTGGTGGGGGGCGGTTTGAAGCTCATGACCCTCGACGACGGCACGGAGGTGGCGTTCGAGGAGAGCATCGGGACCGGCACGCTGCTGGAGGATTCGGAGCGTGTCAACGCCCTCCAGTGGTCCTACGATCTGCTCAGGGCCGACGCCCTGTCGCGACGCGAGTCGGCGGCGTTCATCCAATCCGTCATGGAGGCGCTACCCACATGAGCCATATCCCCGACCTCTCCCGTGCGGAGTGGGTCAAGTCCAGCTACAGCAACGGCAACGGAGGCAACTGTGTCGAGTGGGCACCCACCTGCTCCGCCTCCGGCGTCATACCTGTCCGTGACTCCAAGGTCCCCCACGGTGCGGCGCTGCTGTTCCCGGCGTCGTCCTGGTCGTCGTTCGTCGCGGCGGTCCGGGGCGGCGACTTCTCGACCTGCCAGCGGCGTTCATCCAATCCGTAATGGAGGCGCACCCACATGAGCAACGTCCGTAACGGGTTCCCGGCCCTGACGGGCCGATCTTTCAGCCGCAATGGTTGAGAGCCGCCGTTACCAGCACCAGTCAACAAAGCACGTTGGAGGTGACTGAAGTTGGCTACGTTCCGCGTAGGCGAGAAGACCCACCAAGCTGTGCTTCACCAGCAGCTTGCTCTGGAACTCGGCCCAGCAGACAACCCCGGGAACAGGGACGAAACGGGGGTCGAGCGCCGTGAGGCAACCGGCGTGGAACATGTGCGAGGTGAGATCCCCGCCGCTTCACCTGGCGGTGGGGGCGTCACCCCCAACCAGCCGGTTGGGGAGGAGCCGCGTGAGCGGCACCCCTTTGTGTTCGTGCTCGACAAGCACGGCCAACCATTACAGCCCTGTACACCCGCCAGGGCCCGCAAGCTCCTCAAGAGAGGACGCGCCGTCGTCCACCGGCACACCCCGTTCGCCATCCGTCTCAAGGACCGCGCCCTCGCCGAATCCGAGGTCGATGGCGTGGAGCTGGGTGTCGATCCCGGCAGCAAACACACCGGTATCGCCGCGTTCACCGCCCGAGCGGGAGAACGCAGGGGACGGTACGCAGTCCAGCTCGACCACCGGGGCGCGATCATCCGGAAGAAGATGGGGCAGCGCGCCGCCTACCGGCGCCGTCGCCGCACCTCGAACCTGCGCTACCGCGCCCCGCGCTTCAACAACCGCACCCGCCCCGACGGCTGGCTCGCCCCGTCCCTCCAGCACCGGGTCACCACCACCGTCTCGTGGGTGACGCGCCTCTCGCGCTGGGCACCGGTCCGCGCCGTGCATGTGGAACGCGTCGCGTTCGACACCCACGCCATCAGCGAGGGCAAGCCACTGGAAGGAGCCGAGTACCAGCGCGGCACCCTCCACGGCACCGAGATCCGCGAATACCTCCTGACCAAGTTCGGCCGCGCCTGCGTCTACTGCGGCATCACAGGAGTGCCGCTCAACATCGACCACATCCACCCCCGCAGCCGGGGCGGCAGCGACCGCATCTCCAACCTGGTCACCGCCTGCATCCCCTGCAACGAAACCAAATCCAACCGCCCCGTCGAGGAATTCGTACGCGACACCACCAAGCTCGCCAAGATCTTGGGCCAGGCCAGAGCCCCACTGCGGGATGCGGCAGCCGTGCAGTCCACCCGCTGGGCACTGTGGCGCGCCCTCGACCAGATACTGCCCACCCACGTCGCTTCCGGCGGTCGCACGAAGTGGAACCGCACCCGCTGCGGACTCCCGAAGTCCCACACACTCGACGCCCTCAACGTGGGCAAACTCGACACAATCACCGAAACCGCCACCACCATACTGGTCGCCGGATGCTCAGGGCGCGGCCGGCACCAGCGCACCAGCCCCGACCGCCACGGCTTCCCCCGCCGCACCAGCCCACGAATCAAGACCGTGCACGGCTACGCCACCGGCGACCTCGTGACCGCTTCCGTACCCAAGGGCAAATACACCGGCACCCACACCGGCCGCGTCGTGATCCGCACCACCGGCAAGTTCGATATCCGCACCCCTCACGGCCTCGCCGCAGGAATCCGACACACCAACATCCGCCTCCTCCAGCGAGGCGACGGCTACACCTACCAACCAGAATGCTCCCGCGCGTGAATGCGCGTCAGAACAATCCAAAGATGCCATTCCTCCCGGCCGTCGGATCGCCCCCTTTGAGGGCGAAGCGCTCCACGTGACCGAAAAGCTCGGGAACGAGTGCCCAACGCAGCGGCGTACCGGATGATCCGAGCCCGTTCCCGGAACCGGGTCGGCCAGGTCGGCCAGGTCGGCCAAGCGGTCATTGAGCCGGGCGGCGGGCGTGAAACCGCCGTGAAACCGCCGTGAACCTGGCCGCCCGCACCCTCTTGGGCATGACGACTTCCCGAACCCCCCGGGCCATCACGGCGACCGGGCTGCGCAAGGCGTACGGCGAGCAGGTGGTGCTCGACGGCATCGATCTGGACATCGCCGAGGGCACGGTCTTCTCGCTGCTCGGGCCCAACGGCGCCGGCAAGACCACCGTGGTCCAGATCCTGTCCACGCTGATCGGCGCCGACGGCGGTGAGATCCGCGTCGCCGGGCACGATCCGGCCAAGGACCCCGACGCGGTGCGGTCCGCGATCGGGGTGACCGGGCAGTTCTCGGCGGTGGACCAGCTGCTCACCGGCGAGGAGAACCTGCTCCTGATGGCCGACCTCAACTACCTGGGCCGGCGCGAGGGGCGGCGGCGCGCCGCCGAGTTGCTGGAGCGGTTCGACCTGGTCGACGCGGCCAAGAGGACGCCCGCCACCTACTCGGGCGGGATGCAGCGGCGGCTCGACATCGCGATGACCCTGGTCGGGCAGCCGCGCATCATCTTCCTCGACGAGCCGACCACCGGCCTCGACCCGCGCAGCCGGCACACCATGTGGCAGATCGTCCGGGACCTGGTGGCGGACGGGGTCACGGTGTTCCTGACCACGCAGTACCTGGACGAGGCCGATGAGCTCGCCGACCGGATCGCGGTGCTCAACGGCGGGAAGCTGGTCGCGGAGGGGACCGCGGAAGAGCTCAAGCGGCGGATTCCCGGGGGGCATGTCCGGCTGCGGTTCGCCGTGCCCGGCGATCTCGAACGGGCCGCCCGCGCCTTCGGCGAGGTCTCGCGCGACGACGAAGCGCTCACCCTCCAGGTGCCGAGCGACGGCAGCGTACGGGAGCTGAGGTCGCTGCTCGACTGGCTGGACGCCGAGTCGATCGACGCCGAGGAGCTGTCCGTACACACCCCCGACCTCGACGACGTCTTCTTCGCCCTCACCGAAAAACCCGGCCACCCGACCGACCGGACCCAGACCACCACCGCACAGAAGGTGAACGTGTGATGAGCAGCACCATGTCCCGGCCCCTGTCCCGGCCCCTCTCCCGTCCCCTGACCGACTCCATGACGATGCTGCGGCGCAACCTCCGGCACGCGCTGCGCTACCCCGCCATGACGATCTCCGTCGCCGCGATGCCGATCGTCATGCTGCTGCTGTTCGTGTACGTCTTCGGTGGCGCGCTGGGCACCGGTGTCGGCCCGATGGGCGGGGCGGGCGGCGGCGACACGGACTACATCGACTACGCCGCCCCCGGAATCATCCTGATGGCGGCGACCTCCGGATCGCTGGCGATGGCGGTGGCCATCTCCGTCGACATGACCGCGGGCATCATCAACCGGTTCCGTACGATGGCGATCTCACGGTCGTCGGTGCTGGTCGGACACGTCGTCGGCTGCGTCCTCCAGACGCTGATCGCCATCGCGCTGGTCACCGGGCTCGCGCTGGCCATGGGGTTCCGGCCGAACGCCACCGCCGTCGAATGGCTGGCCGTGCTCGGCCTTCTGGCGCTGGTCACCGTCGCGCTCACCTGGCTCTCCGCCGCCATGGGGATGGCGTGCAAGAGCCCCGAGACCGCGAGCAACGCGCCCATGCCGCTGCAGTTCCTGCCGTTCCTCGGCAGCGCGATCGTCCCCACGGACTCGATGCCGACCGCGCTGCGCTGGTTCGCCGAGTACCAGCCCTACACCCCGATCATCGAGACGCTGCGGGGGCTGCTGATGGGCACGGAGATCGGGAACAGCGGCGTCATCGCGGTGGCCTGGTGCGTGGGGCTCACTCTGGTGGGCTTCCTCTGGGCGCGGGCGATGTTCAAGCGGGAGCCCCGGCGTTAGCGGGCCCGGCAGTGCTCGCCGTGCCTGCCGTACCCGCCGTACTCCCGCGGAGCGGGCGTCAGGGGCTCGATCGCCGTCAGGGCCGTGGCCAGCAATTCTTCCCGCCCCAGGGCGGCGTACGAGGACACCGCGTCCTCGTACACCGCCCTGTCGGCCTGTTCGGC